>NZ_JAESMI010000200.1:0-6806 GCF_017893095.1 Staphylococcus sp. GDX8P80P
CCGATGTTTGCGTAGAACCGAGTTTTTTTAGATTAAAGCGTCTACTATCACTATTATAACTAAGTGTATTCATGTATAATCGGAATTGAGAGCGAGGTGAAATTGTGAACTATTTCAATGCGATACATACAGTTATCAATTCCATTTTAACTACTAATCATTTATTCAATAATCTATCTCAGATTGTAACGAGTCCATTAATATCACTTATATTAACGTGTATCATTTTTTTAGGCTTTTTATATCAATTGTATTCGAAGCGTATTAATTTTGCAGGAATTATCGCAATGCTTGCACTTTTAATTCTCTTCCTCGGTTTTTTAATTAACGGTGATGTTAATCTTATTTCTGTATTGCTATTCTTCGTTGGAGCAATACTCGTTATTATCGAATTATTTGTCATTGGCGCAGTCATAGGTATTATTGGCATATCATTGATTATACTTAGCATCATTATGTTAGGAGATAACATTCTTTTAATGCTATTAAATGTTGTGATTGCATCAATATTGGCAATTATTGAATGGGTGATATTAGTGAAATGGTTTAAAAGGAGAATTCCGTTTTTAGATAAAGTTGTGTTAAAAGATTCTACTAATTCAGAAGCAGGATATAGATCTCACGATGATCGTTCTCATTTAGTTGGTCAAACAGCTCGTACTGTGACAGATTTAAGACCTGCAGGAATTATAACGCTTGATAATGAAAGAATAGATGCCGTATCAGATGGCGCTTTCATTTTAAGAAATAAAGAAGTTAAAATTCTTGAGGTAGAAGGATCTAGAGTTGTTGTTAGAGAAATTGAAAACACATAAAGGAGTGGTTAAATGTTTGGATTAGGCATTATAGTGATTGCAGTTATTATTGTTATTGCATTATTAGTGCTATTCTCATTTGTTCCAGTAGGACTTTGGATATCTGCAATTGCTGCTGGAGTTAAAGTAGGTATTGGAACATTGGTAGGTATGAGATTACGTCGAGTATCTCCACGTAAGGTAATTGGTCCATTAATTAAAGCGCATAAAGCTGGTTTAAACCTTACAACAAATCAATTAGAATCACATTATTTAGCGGGTGGTAATGTCGATAGAGTCGTCGATGCGAATATAGCTGCTCAACGTGCAGACATTAACTTACCATTCGAACGTGGTGCAGCGATTGACTTGGCTGGACGTGACGTATTAGAAGCTGTTCAAATGTCTGTTAATCCTAAAGTAATTGAAACACCGTTTATAACTGGTGTAGCAATGAATGGTATAGAAGTTAAAGCGAAAGCTAGAATTACAGTACGCGCCAACATCTCTCGTTTAGTTGGTGGTGCAGGAGAAGAAACAATCATTGCTCGTGTAGGTGAAGGTATTGTTTCTACTATTGGTTCAAGTGAGCATCATACACAAGTACTAGAGAACCCTGATAACATTTCTAAGACTGTCTTAAGTAAAGGTCTTGATTCAGGTACTGCGTTCGAAATTTTATCTATCGATATAGCTGACGTAGATATTGGTAAAAATATTGGTGCTGACTTACAAACAGAACAAGCACTTGCAGACAAGAATATTGCGCAAGCGAAAGCTGAAGAACGCCGTGCTATGGCCGTAGCTTCTGAACAAGAAATGAAAGCGCGTGTTCAAGAAATGCGTGCTAAAGTGGTTGAAGCTGAATCTGAAGTTCCTCTTGCAATGGCAGAAGCTTTACGTGAAGGTAATATGGGTGTCAAAGATTACTACAACCTAAAAAATGTAGAAGCTGACACTGGTATGAGAAATGCGATAAATAAACGTACTGAACAAAATGAAGATGAATCACCAAAGTAAATGTTAAGGGGTGATTAGATGAATATTGGTATTATAATTTTTATAATATCCATTATTGTAGCAGGTATTAGTGCGATGAGGGATAAGAGTCATGAGCAAAGAAAAAATCAGAGACCACCACAACATAAGCCAACAACGTCTGATAAAAAAGAGGCGCAAGGGAAAGGTTTCTTTGAGCAAATAGAAGAAGCATTTAGTGAATTAGAAAAAGAATTTACTAATGATGATGAACCCTCTAAACAACAAAAGAAAACCGCACAACAAGAATCAAAACGCGTTTATCAAGATAAAGAACTTGAAAAAGAAATTATTGAGGAAAGTGTACCTGAAGAATTAGAGCGTTCTAATAGGCAACGTAATAGATTTGAAAGGGAAGCGCGCCAATCAACCAATACACGTGAGCGTACTAGAGATGTTAATCATCTGCAAAAAGAACTTGAAAAACAACTCGTAGACGACTTATATAATGTACGCTCAGAAATTGATCGTGAAAAAGAAAAGCAACTTACAAGAATTGAAAATAAAGCAAGAGCGATTATTAATGATAAAAATTTATCTGAACGTACTAAACGTTATAGATTGAAGCAATTGTTAAATAGTAAGTTAATTGAACAAGATATGACACATCAAAAATTTCAATTTGATAATGATCCAGTCGTCAATGGTATTCTTTGGCAAGAAATTCTCAATAAACCTAAGCAATTATGATTAATATTTTAACCCGAAATTCATTTTCACATGATTTTCGGGTTATTTTTCTAATAAATATTAAAAGCTTATACTACAATTTAATAAAAAAGACACACTAAGCCAAATAAATTTGTATACTTTAACAGACTTTAGTAAAATTTAAATGAAAGTTAATTTACTAAAGTAACTTAAATCTTAGCTTTTTAAAGATTTAGATATCATGTTTTATTTTTAAAACATAAGTGAACTAATATAATCTAAATATATACATTGTTTAGTGAAAAGGAGCGCTTATATGCCAGGAATAATTCAAATAGACGACATTAATCATTCTCAAGCACTGTTAGGTAATAATGATGAACATATTAATGCGATTGAGGAAGCGTTTGATGTCGAAATACATGCTCGTGGCCAAGAAGTAGCAGTTAAAGGTCAAAAATTAGAGCTTGTAGAAAAATCAGAATTAGTTCTTAAAAATTTATTAAAAGTCATTGAAATGGGCAACACCATAACTTTAAAAGATGTTGAAGCTGCTATAAAAATGGCTGAAAATGATACGATACATCATCTCATCGATTTATATGATGAAGAAATTACAAAAGATGCTTTTGGAAAGACGATAAGAGCAAAAACGATGGGCCAAAGATTATACATTAATGCTATGAAAAACAATGACCTAGTCTTTGGAATTGGGCCTGCAGGTACGGGTAAAACATTTTTAGCGGTGGTGTATGCAGCTAAACAGCTTAGAAAAGGTGCAGTTAAACGTATTGTATTAACAAGACCTGCTGTAGAAGCTGGGGAGTCTCTAGGATTTTTACCTGGTGATTTAAAAGAAAAAGTAGATCCTTATTTGAGACCTCTTTATGATGGGTTAAATACAGTATTGGGTAGAGAACAAACTGCACGATTTATCGAGAGAGGCACAATCGAAATTGCACCATTAGCCTATATGCGTGGCCGTACACTTGATGATGCTTTTGTCATTTTAGATGAAGCTCAAAATACAACGCATGCGCAAATGAAAATGTTCTTAACACGATTAGGATTTGGCTCTAAAATGGTAGTTACAGGAGATCAAACTCAAATTGATTTACCTAAAGGCGTCAAAAGTGGATTAAAAGAAGCAGTCAAAAAATTACATGGGGTTAAAGGAATTAATATTATGCAATTAGATCAAAGTGATGTTGTAAGACACCCATTAGTAAGTAAAATAATTGATCGCTATGAAGGAGACATTTAAATGTTTACAATTGATTTTAATGATCATACAGACCTTGTAGAAGAAACTTGGTATCAACAAATTGATGACTTACTTAATTTTGCTAAAGAACAAGAACAAATCGAAGAAGACGCTGAGCTTTCTGTTACTTTTGTTGATAAGAGTGAAATTCAAGAAATCAATAAAACATATCGAGATAAAGATAAAGTAACTGATGTAATTTCGTTTGCACTTGAAGAAGATGAACCTGAAATTATTGGTTTAGACATGCCAAGGGTTCTTGGAGATATCATCATCTGTACAGATGTAGCTAAAGACCAAGCTGATTCATATGGCCATTCTTTTGAAAGAGAATTAGGTTTTCTAGCACTACATGGTTTTTTACATTTATTAGGTTATGATCATATGAACGAAGAAGATGAAAAAGAAATGTTTGGACGTCAAGAGACAATATTAAATGCATATGGATTGACTAGAGATTAAGCAATTAAAACGTTTCAAATATACGTTTGATGGGTTTAAGACACTTCTTCTAAAAGATCATAATTATTTACTACATATTGTGATTGCGATTATAACTATCATTTTAGGTTATATCTGCCAATTAAGTGCAACTGAATGGTTATTTATAATATTGGCTATCTTCTTAGTACTTACGATAGAAGCAGTTAATACTGCAATAGAATGTGTAGTTGATTTAGTCACAAGTGACTATCATGAACTTGCTAAGCAAGCTAAAGATATCGCTGCGTTTAGTGTTATGTTAGCATCAATTTTCGCATTAATAACTGGATTAGTTATTTTTTTACCACATATTTTTTAATATTAAAGGGGATGTTTTGATGAGTTATCAATCACATTATTTTCAAGAGGCACGAGAAGCTCAAAGTCGGGCATACGTGCCATATAGTCAATTTAAAGTAGGTGCTTATTTAAAGACTAAAGATGGTCGAACATTTTATGGTGCCAACGTTGAAAATGCAGCCTATCCTGCTACAATTTGTGCCGAACGTTCAAGTTTAGTAGCAGCCATATCTGAAGGTTATCGACCTGGTGACTTTGAATCAATAACTGTAACGGTTGATGCTGAAAAGCCATCATCACCTTGTGGAACATGTAGACAAGTTCTTAAAGAATTATGTGATGATGATATGCCAGTATATATGACGAATCATAAAGGGGAATTACTTGAGTCAACTGTGGGCGAACTGTTACCACATGGCTTTTCAGGAAAGGATTTAGAATAGATGACAGAACATAAGTCAGGATTTGTATCAATTATAGGAAGACCCAATGTAGGTAAATCTACATTTATGAATAGAGTAATCGGACATAAAATTGCAATTATGTCTGATAAAGCTCAAACTACACGTAATAAAATCCAAGGTGTAATGACTCGAGACGATGCGCAAATCATCTTCTTAGATACACCTGGCATTCATAAACCTAAACACAAATTAGGTGATTATATGATGCGTGTAGCTAAAAATACATTATCTGAAATTGATGCAATCATGTTCATGGTTAATGTAAATGAAGAAATTGGGCGTGGCGATGAATATATCATGGAAATGCTAAAAAACGTTAAAACGCCAGTTTTCTTAGTGCTAAATAAAATTGATTTAGTACACCCAGATGCTTTAATGCCTAGAATAGAACAATATCAACAATATATGGATTTCACTGAAATCGTGCCAATCTCCGCATTAGAAGGATTGAATGTCGATCACTTTATAGATGTACTGAAACGTTATTTACCTGAAGGGCCAAAGTATTATCCGGACGATCAAATTTCAGATCACCCTGAACAGTTTGTTGTAAGTGAAATTATACGTGAAAAGATTTTACATTTAACGAGTGAAGAAATTCCTCATGCAATCGGCGTTAATGTAGATAGAATGATTAAAGAAAGTGAAGAACGTGTCAGAGTAGAAGCTACTATTTTCGTTGAGAGAGATTCACAAAAAGGTATAGTCATCGGAAAGGGTGGCAAAAAATTAAAAGAAGTAGGTAAAAGAGCAAGACATGATATCGAAATGTTATTAGGCTCAAAAGTGTATTTAGAACTTTGGGTAAAAGTTCAGAAAGATTGGCGTAATAAAGTTAATTTCATCCGTCAAATGGGATATATCGAAGATCAAGATTAATGGATCGAAGTTAGAAGGGTCGTGATACTATGCTCGAAAAACAAAAAGGAATCATTATAAAGTCCGTAGATTATGGAGAATCTGATAAAATTATTACAATTTTAAACGAGCATGGTGCCAAAATACCATTGATGGTTAGACGAGCCAAAAAATCAAAAACAGGTTTACAAGCCCATACGCAACTCTTTGTGTATGGCTTATTTATTTATAATAAATGGAAAGGTATGGGGACTTTAAGTTCAGTAGATGTAATTAATCAATATTACGATTTACGGTTGGATATATTTAATAGTAGCTATGCAACATTGTGTGTTGAGGCCATTGAGCGTTCAATGGATAGCGATGACATTTCTCCATTCCATTATAAACTGTTACACTTTGTACTCGAAAAAATTTCATCTGGAAATTCAGCGCAACTTATGTCCATTATAGTAATGTTAAAATGTATGAATCGCTTCGGTTTTACAGCATTTTTTAATCATTCAGCTATTTCAGGTAGTTATGATCAATCACAATTAGCTGCATATAGTTTTATTTATGATGGAACGATTCTTGAATCAGAATTATATAAAGATCCACATGCTTTACGTATATCTAACAAAACATTATATTTATTAGATGTCTTACAAAAATTGCCTATAGATAAAATGAATCACTTTAATATTAGTCAAAGCATTCTGGATGAAATGTCGGAACTGCTTCTATTAATATACAAAGAATATGCAGGCATGTACTTTAAAGGTCAAAAGTTAATCAATCAATTGAAACGAATTGAATATTGATAAATCTTCCAATATAAACACAAAAAGAGTCTGGGACATAAATAATATAATGAAGCTATTTAGCAAATTCGCAGTAGCTGACTGAACTGAGAAGGCGCTTAAATCAAGCTTTTCTCAGTTCTAGTCATCCTTGCGGGCGGGGCCCCAACAA
>NZ_JAESMI010000201.1:0-650 GCF_017893095.1 Staphylococcus sp. GDX8P80P
AATAGATGCAATAGCGATTGGTCAATCCAGTGCTACAGGTATATTAAAAGAAGGTATGATTTATGCGAATGTCATAGGTTCTGATTTAGGACCTAAAATAACACCGATTGGTTCTTTAGCAACATTATTGTGGCTACATGTCTTAACACAAAAAGGTGTGAAGATTTCGTGGGGAACTTACTTTAAAACTGGAATTATCATTACTATTCCAGTCCTATTTGTAACACTCTTAGGTTTATACCTTACACTAATCATATTTTAAGAAAAGGGGCTTTAATTATGGATAAGAAAACAATTTATTTTATATGTACAGGAAACTCTTGTCGTAGCCAAATGGCTGAAGGTTGGGGAAAGGAAATATTGGTTGAAGATTGGAATGTCTATTCTGCTGGTATTGAAACGCATGGTGTTAATCCTAAAGCAATAGAAGCTATGAAAGAAGTAGATATTGATATATCAAACCATACGTCAGACTTGATTGATAATAATATTTTAAAACAATCAGATTTGGTCGTAACGTTATGTAGTAATGCAGACGATAATTGTCCTATTTTACCACCAAACGTTAAAAAAGAGCATTGGGGTTTTGAGGATCCAGCAGGAAAAGAATGGCCAGAATTCCAACGTGTTAGAGATGAAATTGGAAAAAG
>NZ_JAESMI010000202.1:0-300 GCF_017893095.1 Staphylococcus sp. GDX8P80P
TCTTCATTGGCTTGATACGTAAAAATGGTTGCAACATTTAAATCATGAACACCTTCGTTTTTTAGTCTTTGGAATGTGTCATAATATTTAATCGCCATTGGAATACTTTGAACCGCAAACATAGACGTGTAATTTCCGTTATCTGTTTTCTTGTGATAATTTGAAATCAAATGTCGACAAACAGCTTCAATACGTTCATCTGCCATCCAAATTTCTGAGGTATTAATTGCTTCAATCCGTTTGAAGTATTCATCATTTAATTTTCGTAAAGCGCCACTTTCCATTAACGGATGGCTGTGT
>NZ_JAESMI010000203.1:0-295 GCF_017893095.1 Staphylococcus sp. GDX8P80P
TTCATCTGCCATCCAAATTTCCGACGTATTAATTTTAGAGATATACTCTTCATCTAAATCGTCATGTGAATTAAATGTTTGATTGTATTCAACTGAAAAACCAAGCACATTATGGTCTCTAATAGCATCTTTAATGAGATAGTGATGTAAACATTTATCAAAAATGTCCGCTGTAGCACGCCCATCTTGACTCTTATTTTCTTCAAAACGTGGTGTCCCCGTAAATCCAAAATACTGCGCATTTTCAAAATGTTGCTTAATCAAACGGTGCATGTCTCCGAATTGCGTACGATGA
>NZ_JAESMI010000204.1:0-1066 GCF_017893095.1 Staphylococcus sp. GDX8P80P
ATCTTCATGAAAAGAAGAGATTCTATGCGATACACAATATGACTTACAACCTAAAGGTACATTTGAAGGCTGGTGGCAAATGTATCTTGATGAAGTAAAAGGAAACTTGTTACTGGAGCTTGCTGTGATATTTGGTGTTTCTTCATTAGTGACTGCTTTCTTAAAATCAAAATATGAGGTTGAATATTTTGGCACGATATTTTCATTTATGGGGAACTCTAGTACGGGTAAATCGACTGCAGCGGCATTAGCAGTTTCAATAGCAGGTAATCCATCTAAAGGTGACCAAACATTATTCAGAGGTTGGAACGGCACCCGTAATGCAATTGAAGGATACTTAAGTAATAACTTTGGTGTTCCTATTGCCTTAGATGAATTATCAGCAGCTACCTTTAAAGATACAAATGGTCTACTTTATTCCCTAGCAGAGGGGCAAGGTCGTCTACGTGCTAATCGAGAAGGAAATGTAAAAAATCCTCACCACTTTGGATCTAGTGTGATTAGTACAGCAGAACACACAATATTCAAAGATGCTAGTGCAAATGATGGTTTGAGAGCAAGATGCATAGAAATTTCTGATGTCTTTACAACAAGCGCTGACAATGCAGACGCCATTAAAAAAGGAACATCAAAAAATTATGGACACGTAATGCCGTTAGTAGCTGAATATCTTCTAAATCGTGAATCTGAAGTAATCAAGTGGTTTCATAAAGAACACGATTGGTTCAAAGCACAGCTTAACAATGAAACAAACAATGTAGGTATACGTATGTTCAAGCGCTATGCCACCATTACGACTTCAGCACGAATATTAGAACGTGTAATCGCAACTCCTATCGATTTGGATGCAGTTAGAGAATATCTAGTTAGTTATCATGTAGATTCCGTAAGTGAGCGCAGTTTGGGAGCCAAGGCGATTGATAGTGTAGTTCAGTTCGTGGCACGCAATCGTAGTAAGTTTGCAGAAAGTAAAAAACTCTCCATAATGACTGAAAATTATGGCCTTATTGAGCTGAAAGACGATCACATTCAAGTCAAGATGCTTAAAGATGTTTTTAAACATATG
>NZ_JAESMI010000205.1:0-315 GCF_017893095.1 Staphylococcus sp. GDX8P80P
AATGAAGGTTTGTCCAAATTAGTAGAGACTGTTTCTTTAGTGACAATTGCAAGTTGTGGTGCAGATAATATTGGTTTATTTGTCCCTTATTTTGTAACATTGGATATTGTTGAATTACTGACTACCTTAATTGTATTTTTAGTTTTAATTTTCATTTTAGTATTCACAGCACAAAAACTAGCTAGAATTCCTAGTGTGGGTGAGGTTGTTGAGAGATTCAGTCGTTGGATTATGGCTGTTATCTACATAGCATTGGGCTTATTTATTATTATTGAAAATGAAACCATACAAACAATATTAGGATTTATATTATAA
>NZ_JAESMI010000206.1:0-585 GCF_017893095.1 Staphylococcus sp. GDX8P80P
ATTTACGTTTCATAATGGTTCTTTAATCAATCGACTTGAGACTGTAGAAGCTTTTAAGGGCGTAACATTACCTATCTATGATCAACGTATGATGGAGTTCGATGATGGAGTGTTTCAACCAACAACACATCAGCCTAAGCATGTAACACTAAGCACAACACATCAAGCCAAGATGGTTCATACGGGTGATATCGTGATTAATATGATGACGAGTGAGTGTGTCATTGTGAGTCAACAACATCATGACAGTATTCTCCCTTATAATTATACGCATATTGAGATTGATACAGCACATATCGATGCTAATTATTTTGTCTATTGGATGAATGCTTCATCTCAAGCGAAGAGTCAGTTAAATCAATTTAAACAAGGGGGTTCATTAGTTAAAAAACTCACATTGAATCAACTTAAACAACTTAAGATGACGTTACCTCCATTAGAACAACAACAACGTATAGGAAAACTTGATGAACGACGTAGACATTTAAAGTATTTACAAGCGAAACGAAGTTATTTGATGGACCAATTTTTATCAGAATATTTATTTAAGGAGGACATTTAGATGTCAACAACGGAAAAACAAAG
>NZ_JAESMI010000207.1:0-1623 GCF_017893095.1 Staphylococcus sp. GDX8P80P
ATTAAAGATGACTAGTTTTTAATAAGGATTTAAAATCCAAGGGAGTGCACAGTCTACTTCTCTCTACAACTATAAAAAATAGCTGTGAAAAAATCTATCGTCATAGATTTCTTCACAGCTAATCTTAGTATGTTTATGATTTAATTTACTTTAGAATAGGCAATTTCGTCGTCATGGTCTACTTTTTCAACGAGAACATCACTATCTTCGAAATACCATAAATCATCTTCTGAAACGACCAATACTAAGTCATTATAATTCTCTTCATAACCTATTTCTACATCTTGTCTAGGTTCAACGCGAAAGGCAGGACTGAAACCTTGTTTAAGTTGAAATTCACCACCATATCGTACGTAAAACTGTAAAACCTTGTCATTCTCAGGCAAATCTAATTCATCTTTAAACCATTCTACAGCTTGATCTGTTAGTTTAATTTTCATTACATAATCCTCCTACCTTATATATCTATTACTAAATTTTTATCTTTATTGGAACTCTAAGCATTATAACATAATACCTTTTTGAGATAATCTTTAATGATTTTATGAGCATAATAAAAAGGAGTAGGACAGAATGCTTTTAAATTCACTGTCCGACTCCCAGCTTGCTTAGCTTGTAGAATTTCTTGGTGAAATTCTCTTTGCTGGGGCCCCGACTCCCAGCTTGCTTAGTTTGGGCTCTGCCCGCAAAGATGACTAGTTTTGTGAATAGCTTGGTTCAAGCGTCTTCTCAATACAGTCAGCTACTGTGAGTTGCAAAGTAGCATTATTATATTATATATCTCGGGATCGATATTTTCTGATTAATAATTACATCCATTTTATTTTAGGTTCTTCGCCTTTAAAGATTCTTACTATATTTGTACGGTGCCTTACGATTAAAATAATCGAAACAAGTAGGCTCATACCGAATAATATGTAATCTTGTATGATGAGTGAGCCAATTACACAACATATTGCAGCAATAATACTTGAGAGTGAAACATATTTAAATATATATAACACGCCAAAGAATATAATTGCTAATACGAGCAGTAAAATAGGATTTACACCTAAGACAACACCTGCACTTGTAGCAACTGCTTTACCACCTTTAAATTTAAGGTATATCGGATAAACGTGTCCTAGTATTGCGAATAAACCTACGATTAACCCATGTGTGAAGAACGTGCTAAGCGGTCCATCTGCATGCACTGGAAACCAAATGGGAAAGAAAACGGTTATAAACCCTTTAAATATATCTAAAAAGGTTACAACAAATCCTGCTGGTTTACCAAGAACTCGGAAGCTATTAGTTGCGCCAGTATTGCCACTTCCAAATTGTCTAATATCTTTTTTGAAAAAGAGCTTTCCTATAACATATCCATTAGGAATAGCACCGATGAGATAGCTTAATATGAGCATGACTACTATCATCATATAACTTTACACATCCTTTAATAACGTAGCTATATTTTACCATAATCTCATAGCTAGCAACGACCAATTTTGAAATTTTGTTTTTTTACTAGACGAATTGTAATATTAAGTGCAACACTAATAAAATTTCATAAAAAAGGCCCATGATTGGCACTTTATTGTAAGATGTTAATAACCACAAAAACACATACAAGGGGTGCCAATA
>NZ_JAESMI010000020.1:0-12301 GCF_017893095.1 Staphylococcus sp. GDX8P80P
CTTTTTGAATATCTACTACAACATAATGTCCTCCAACCCTAATGGGACCGAGACAGAATTCTTTTAAATTCGTTGTCCACTCCCAGCTTGCTTTGCTTGTAGAATTTCTTGATGAAATTCTCTTTGCTGGGGCCCCGCCCGCAAGGATGACTAGAACTGAGAAAAGCTTGATTTAAGCGCCTTCTCAGTTCAGTCAGCTACTGCGAATTTGCTAAATAGCATTATTATATTATTTATGTCCCAAACTGCTCCTAAAATTTAAATAATTATTCAAAATTACCAAGGCATAGTGCCGTTACCATCAATAAAGGTACCTGTAGGGCCATCTTTATCAATAGTTGCAAGTTTAACAATAGGGATAACACCTTCTGATGCTGGTTTAGAATTGTTACTGAAGTCTCCAACTAAATCCGTGTTGGTTGAACCAGGATCAGCAGCATTGATTTGCATATGCGGTAATCCTTTCGCATATTGAACGGTCAACATCGTTACCGCTGACTTAGATGAACAGTAAGCTAATGAATTCACTTTAGATTCTTGTGTATCTGGATTAGTTACCATACCAAATGAACCTAAACCGCTACTTACATTGACTACCACTGGTTGTTCAGATTGTTCAAGAAGTGGTATGAAGGTGTTCATCATTCTGACAATGCCAAAGACATTTGTATTATAGACATTTTGAACATCTTCTACGGTTAAATCTGCAGGTCTTTTAAATCCACCTGAGATACCAGCATTATTGACTAATACGTCTAAACGTCCTTCTTGTTCTTGAATTGTTTTAAAAGCATTTTGGACTGAAGTATCATCAGTGACATCCAATTGAACAAATTCGACACCGAGTTCGTCAGCAGCTTTGCGTCCACGATCAGCGTCTCGAGAGCCAATGTAGACTTTATGACCTTGTTCTTTTATTTCTTTAGCAGTTTCAAAGCCTAATCCTTTGTTACCACCAGTGATTAACGTGATTCTTTCCATTATTTTGTCACCTCATTAGGCAAATATAGTTTGATTAAATGATTTCTAAATGTTTCATTAGAAAGTTGTCGTTCGTTTTTTTGAAATTCAAAGGTCTCAGTTGTTAAAGATTTTAATAGCATATCTGTTTTAAATATTGCCCAAGATTCGTCTGTATAATCATTAAATAAATCAAAGTAATATTGATTCAAATGTTTGAAGAAGTCACTTTCACGGAACAACTGGGCATTATCTTTACCTTCAATACAATGTAATAAATCACTATTATCCGTTTTAAATTTTAAAAATATATCAAGCGAATGGGTCATGATATCAGTTTTAGACGCATAGTGTGATTTGATTTCTAGCATTTGCGTCATAATGTCGTCGAAGTCATGTTCGATAATGCGATAGCATAGGTCACTTTTGTCTTTGAAATGTCGATATAGAGTACCCATACCAATATTCAATTCCTTAGAAATTCTGTTCATACTTACATTATCAACGCCTTCGGAATTAAATAATTCTAGTGCTTTGTCTTCAATACGTTGTCGATTCTTTAATGCATCCTTACGCATCATATCACCTCTTAAATAGATTTTGCTGACAAACGGATAACTGTCCGTTTATTATAAATCTTGTTAATGATGAATACAAATATAAAGGGTTAATTAATTTATTTTTTGAAAAGAGGGGTAAATATGTCATTAAATAAACATCAAAGACACGTGACGAGTGAAGAGTTGAAAGCACATTTCTATGAATCAACATTAAGTATTGAAAATATTGCTCAAGAAATGAATATTTCTATTGAAGAAGTGGAAAGGGTATTAGACATGGATGCCCCAAATGGTTTCTTTGGCAATAAATTGCAAACATTTATACACTTAGTGTGGGATGTTCGTGATTTAATCAATGACAACATTAGACAAAACGGGGATCAACCTGAAGATTATACGTATTTAAAAGGTGAAAAAGAAGATTATTGGTTTTTACAATAGGAGAGATAAATAATGAGTAAAAGTATATTAGTTATTGGTGCTACAGGAAAACAAGGTAATGCTGTGGTAAAACAATTATTAGAAGATGGTTGGCATGTTCGTGCTTTTACACGTAATCAACATAATGAAACATTGACTTCAATCGATAATGACCATTTAGAGATATTTGAAGGCGATTTAAGTCATCAAGATAGCTTAACAAAGGCTATGGAAGGTCAATATAGTGTTTATAGTGTTCAACCTATTATTGTAGACAATGTAGAAGAGGAATTACGTCAAGGTAAGATGATTATACAAACGGCGGAACAACAAGGTATTGAATATATTGTTTACAGCACTGCAGGTGGCGTCAATCGTGATCGTACAGGTCCTCACTTTGAAGCACTTGCTGAGATTGAGAATGAGCTTAAAGCAAGCGCGTTAAACTACACGATTATTAAACCGTCATTTTTCATGGATAATTTCTTAAGAATTACTAAAGTAGAGAATGGCGAAATTGTAATCCCTGAATTTATCGATAGAGATGTTAAATTTGCGATGATTTCTTCAATCGATATTGCTAAAATTGCAGCCAATGTGTTTGCGAATACTGACAAATATAAACACCAAGCCATTGAAATTGCTTCTGATGAACTTACGCTCAAAGACGTTGTGAAAACATTTGCTACGGTAACAGGAAAACCTACAGAAATTAAAGGGTCATTTTCAAGTGGCACTGCTGAACGTGGTTGGCTTGAAGAAAAAGGGTATGTGATTGATTTTAATCAAATGGATGAGATTAATCCCGGTCGTTTAACGTTAGAACAATGGATTAGTGAAGTAAATTTTTAATTTTTTAGAAAATGAGGGGGAAGAGTATGATTCAGTCAATGTGGTTTAATTTACATGTCGAAGATTTAGAACGTAGCGAGCAATTTTACAAAAATTTGGGCTTTGAAATCAATAAAAATCCAGATATGCTAGACAAAATGGTTGGTATTAAAATCGGACAAACGATTGTGATTTTAATTGAAAATAACCATTTTGAAAAAGTGACGCATGAATCAGTTTCAAAACAACCTAATGAAGTCATCATATCTTTAGGTATAAAAACGACTGATGAAGTGGATGAGTTAATGCATAAAGTGGAAGTGCTAGGCGGTAAAGTGATTGATGAGCCTGGGACTTATCAAGGATATTACGGTGCAACTTTTGCAGACCCAGATGGACATAAATATAATTTCTTAGTTTGTTAGTTCAATTAATTTTATAAAATACGCTAATTAATATACGCCCCAAAGTTAGAATGAGATCTAATGTTGGGGCGCATTTTTAATGAAAAAGTGATCATGAAGACGTTTTTTTATCTTTATATAGATTCATATAAATGATAGAAATAATGATCAAAATCGCACCGGTTATGAATTTAGGTGTTAATGGTAAAGGGAAAAAACGGAAAAGAAAATATAAACACAAATATAGGATTGAGAGTTCTTATAATATTCGCTTCACGAAACGAAATGTATTTCAAACCTTCATAAAATAATAAAAGTCCTATTACACCACTGCACAAAGCAGAAAGTAAAATAGAGAACAAACCTATGCCTATATGTATGGTATGTAAATGATTAGTCACAATTAATATGATACCTAGCAACAAAGTAGAAGTCGCCTGATTGTATAGTAAGATGGTTTTAGAATCAATGTCTTTAACGGTCTTTTTAGCTAACATATTCGTTAGCGCAAAAAAGAATGTATAAGATAGGGCGGCAATCACACCTAATATACTGTTAAAATCACCTGAAAAATGAGTAATCAAGAATGAACCTATAACAGCAAAAATTATAGGAAGGGTATCGTGTTTGCACAACGTTTCATTTAGAAAGAGAACTGAAAGAAACAACGCAAATATAATATAAAATCTTCCTAATAATCCAACACTAACTGGATCTAACAAACTTAAACTTACATATTGGAGTAAAATACCTATTGTATTAGTAATACCTAAGAGCCATATAGATTTGTTATGATAGATTTTTATTTTACTTTTATCGAATAATACAGTGATTAATAATATTAAAGTTGAAAACAAAGCATTAAAAAAACTTGCTTGAATAGGTGATAAATCAGTGAGTGAAAGTTTGTTTAATATTGGGGTTAAAGACATGATTGCTACGGAAATAATATTAAATAAATACCCTTTTTTAACCTTATTCATGGTATGCTCCTAAATATTTAAAAATTTCTTCATATAATCCATCTTGAAATGATAATAAATTTTTGTCTAATGGTTCTTTCGTAAGTATTCTTTCAGTAGTTTCTGAATATTTCGGTATATCTTTAAAATAGCTTACTTCAGCTTTTGTAATTGTAGTGGTATGGCCACTTGGTAGTATATAGTAACCTAAATAGTCTATATCATTTTCAGTGATGACAGCGCCAGACTCTTCATAAGCTTCTCTGATAGCTGTCTCATTCATCGTTTCATTATGGTTTACCTTACCTCCTGTTAATTCCCATGCTCTTTTTTTATTTTTAACAAAAACAAGATGTCCTTGATAGGTTAAAACAATTAAAACAGAATCATATTTTGTATCTGTCTCATTAAATTGAAGATTGATTTGGTCTATGTTCATTTTCTTGAACCTCCTTTATAAAGTAATCTATAACTCACACTAATCAATAAAGAAATATTATTTTATATTTATATAATAATAAAATTAATTATAATCCTTTTTCATTGAGAATGAAACTTCTCTAAAATAAAGAGTTGTGACAATTCGCTCTATATATAGACATATTTATGTAAATATACTAGCAATATGTGAAAGTAAACGAGTTAAATAAGTAGTTATTCGAGAGATAATGAAACGTAGTTGAGCGACGCCTGAGGGAGTTAGAACGATTGATGAACGTAAGTGCTCACACACTTACGTAAATAGTTCTAAGATAGATGACGAAGTGTAGTTGTGTAGACTCCTAGTGGAAAAGAAAGTGTCGAGTGACTACAGGCACGAGCCTTTCCCACAGGAAAGCGAAACAACTTAAACGAGTGAATATCTATCTAAGAACGTCTCTATAATATTCCAAGTTTAAAATTTTCCTACAAGAACTATGCACAGAAAAAAAAGACTGTTCTTAAAGTCGAAACCTTTAAGGACAGCCTAAGTCTTGATAATATGCTTTTAATTTTCTTCAATATTACCGTATTCTTCTCTTAAGTCATACACTTTATCAGGTGTAACGTCTTGACCAAGTGGGTCTAAAACTTTCATAGTAGAGAAAGTATGAAGTACTTGACCTCTAATCATACCTAAATATTCTTGTCTTAATTGATGTTGTTCTTGTTTTTCTTCAACGCTCAAACTTTCAACTTTTTCTTTATTTGCTAATTGATTAATTCTATTTAGTAATTCTCTCATTATTTATTCCTCCTAATTTGTATGTGCTGGGAAGTGGGGTACAATATACGTTCCAACTTCTTCTATGAGTTCTTCGATATCACGATCATCATTGGTAAATCTTAAGATAATATGATTTGTATTAATTGATTCATAAGCTTTTAATATTTGTAATAAATTTTTACGTCCAGTACGGAAACCACCTTTGATCGGTTTAACGGTTTCATTTGGATTTCGGGATAAATTAATCATTAAGATATTCATAAACGGTTTGAAACGGTCGGTACCACTGTGCCAAGCTTCAACTAATTTCTTTTGATCTTGAAAAGGTTGGGCGTAAAATAGCCAACCATCCATATGTTGTTGTAACCAGGACATAGACTGTCTTGAGTAGCCTGTACCAAACATAGGAATTGTATGATACTTAGGCAATGCTTGTAACCCTGAATCCTCATATAATTCAAAAATTGAATTTGAAATGTTGGGAGAATGTGATTGCCAAAGTGCTCTTAATGATTGAATGGTTGTTTGATAACGTTCTGTTAATTCACTTTCATCTACTTTAAATGCAGGGAATTCGAAAGAACGATCGCCGGTAGCCATACCGAGTAATAAACGTTGATTGGAAATGAGATCAAGTGAGGCTGCTGATTTAGCAAGGTGAATGGGATGTCGTAAGGTTGCTACGGTACTACCCGTACCTAGTGCAATCTTTGAGGTAAAGGCACTCAGATAGGTTAAAAAGACGAACGGATCATAATTCGTTGTAACCTTGCCTAAATGAGGACTGTACAGTGGATTATCTCTCACAAATAAACTTGCAAACCCCAAAGACTCTGCCTTTTGAGTGTATCTCACTTGTTCATCAAAATCTATATTATTTTGTTGTTTATTATCAAATGGTATGGATAAACCCAACGTCAATTTATTATTTTTGAACGTTCGTTTAAATCCCTTATGTTCATCGATATCTGACATGTCTTTCCCTCCTAACGCAATGAATATTAAAACAACATGTATTACTTAACTAACACTTGTTGTATAAATGTAATATACGCCCTATTTGATTAACATGCAACATACATGCTTATGAAACATGTTGTTTAGACAACAATGCTCAGTATGTGTTGATTAGATTAGCTTTTTCCATAAAAAAACTTCCAAGGCTATGCCTCAGAAGTTGAATTATAAGTGTGTTATATGATGAATTAAGAAAGGTAAATTTTTATCTATAAAAGCTTCAGCTGAAAGTGAACTTGTATTGAGCCAATGTCGGGCGAGACCACATAATCCTGAAGCTAGAAAACTCGCACTGTTAACAAGTACGTCAATATCCTGTTCAGGATAGCTATTGCGAAGCATAATGGTAAAAATATCCTCTAATTCATTATTGATACGTTGATGGGCTTGGTTACAGAACGTTTCACTATTCATCTTGCATGAATCTTGTACTTCAACCATATAATTGGCAATAGATATAAATAGATTAGTAATGACGGCTTCATTAATCATATCAGAAATAGCTAACGTGTCATTTAGATCTTTCAGAATCGTTTCAGATAAAGTGTAATCGAGAATATCATATTTATCTGTAAAATGTGCGTAGAAAGTAGCACGGTTGACTGTAGCACGTTCAGTAATATCTTTAACTGTTATTTGTGACATCTTTTTCTCTCGGGAAACCTCTTGAAACGCGTCTACCAGTAGTTTCTTTGTTCTAATAATACGCGGGTCTACCTTAGTCGTAGTCATTATAGGCACCTCCCTTATTGACTTATTACTTACATTAAATTATCTGTCGAAAAGAGAGGGTTGTCAAAGTTCACGCTTGCAATGATATGTAACCATCAACCTAGACAATAGAGTAGTCAAACTTCAATTTCCTAATAAAATTTTTAAATTAATGATGGTTAAAATTAATTATGAGACGAGTTTCTACTATTATAATAGTCAATTTTGTTCATTATCTAGTCAATTAGTCTGATTATAAGCAAAGTATACACTTTCTTGTCGTGATGTTTGATAATATACAGAATAATAATGAATTAAAAAGGAGAGCGATGTTTGAAACAATTTATCAAAATAGTTATGACCATACTGATATGTGTAGGTATCGGTGTATCCGTAACTTATTTAATTCGTGAAATAGATATTCAGCCATCTCAAATGTCTTTAAATGATGATAATCAATTTGGTGATTGGAATAGTGATGGACGTTTGACACATGGTTATGGCACTTATAATCATGGATTAGAATTTGAAGGCAATGACCGACATTATGGTAACGATTATGATTTACCTGAAGATACTGAAGTGCTAGCAGCAACAGATGGCGTTGTCACCAAATTATTTGAAGATGAATTAGGTGGGAAGGTCTTACAAATCTCAGAATCAAACGGACAATACCATCAGTGGTATATGCATTTAAATGATTTTAAAGTAACTCAAGGTCAAAAAGTAGCGGCTGGAGATGTCATTGCTTTATCAGGTAATACAGGTGAACAGACAACAGGGTCACATTTACACTTTCAAAGAATGAAAGGTGGTATAGGCAATGATTATGCTGAAGACCCACAACCTTTTATTGAGCAACTGCCCGAAGAAGAAGAAAGTTTATTTAATATTTAATACGTCAAACGAAATTGATGGTATAAAAATCTGAAGCCTACGTCGTGTTTCAGGTTTTTTTAGTTTCAACATTGCCTGCCATATCACAAAGGGTAAATGTTTGGATATAAGGATAATCATTAAATGTTACTTTTTAGAGAAAAAAACAAAAATAATATTCTGAAAATTTAGAATTTATGATATAGTAAAATCTATCATTACTTATATACGTGATTGCCATGAGGAGATGTTGAAACATCATAGCAATAACTCATAAGTAGGTTGATCAATTTAATAAGTGTGCAGAACAGACAACAGGAGGTTTTTTACATGACATCAACACTTAGAGAAATAGGCGTTAAAGATTTTACATTTAGAGTGCTATCGGGCGTAGCCATAGGTATCGTGGTGGGCTTAGTACCCAATGCCATTTTGGGAGAAATCTTTAAAGCGTTAATGCATCATCATCCATTTTTTGGGACATTGTTACATGTTGTACAAGCAATGCAATTTACAGTACCAGCTTTAATCGGCGCACTCATTGCGTTGAAATTTGACATGACACCATTAGCCATTGCAGTGGTTGCTTGTGCCTCTTATGTAGGTAGTGGAGCCGCACAATTTAAACATGGCGCATGGGTGATTGCTGGTATCGGAGACTTGATTAATACGATGATAACAGCAACGATTGCTGTATTATTCATCTTATTAATTGAAAAACGTGTCGGCAGTATGGCGCTCATTGTATATCCAACGATTGTAGGTGGATTGTCAGCTACAATTGGCGTATTCATTTTGCCATATGTACACATGATTACAACTGGCATTGGTAATATGGTTAATAGCTTCACAGAATTACAACCTGTATTAATGTGTATGCTTATTTCTATGGTCTTCAGTTTTATTATTATTTCACCGTTATCAACAGTTGCGATAGCTATTGCAATAGGAATTACAGGTCTTGCAGCAGGTTCAGCTTCTATTGGTATTTCAGCTACTGAAGCAGTATTGCTTATCGGTACTAGCAAAGTGAATCGAGTTGCAGTACCGATTTCTATATTCTTTGGTGGTGTGAAAATGATGATGCCTAATATGGTTAAATATCCAATCATCATGTTACCAATCCTTATAACTGCTGGTATATCAGGAATTGCAGGAAGTTTGATTGGTATTGCGGGAACGAAAGAATCGGCAGGATTTGGTTTCATTGGCATGATTGGTCCAATTAGTGCTTTTAAATTTTTACATATTGATTCTGCCTTGGTGAGTGTCTTACTCATTATTTTAGGATTCTTTGTTGTGCCATTAGTAACTGCATTTGTTTTAGATATGATTTTCCGAAAAGTATTACGTCTATATACCAACGACATATATAAATTTATGGGTTAACGTCCTATTAAATAGGAATTGATAAAGTGTTGAATATCGCATTTTATCAATTCTTTTTATTTATAAATATTGAGAAAAAATAGAAATAAATCGTGTTACAATAAAAATGAAATGATACGTTACAAAAAGGGTGAATGGTTAATGGCTAATAAAATCGAAAAACTAGCACTAAAGACAGCAGAACTTACAAGACAAACACATGATTTGGGTATTCCAATTATGATTATATTTGAAGGTGTCCCTGCCTCTGGAAAAACACGCTTATCAAATGAATTATTACTTAACTTTGATGCGAAATATACACATTTTATTGCAACACAATCACCTCAAAAGGATGATTTAAGATATCAATTCTTACAAAAATATTGGAATACATTGCCTAAAAAGGGTGATATCAATGTTTACTTTAGAAGCTGGTACTCTCATTATTTAGATTATCGAGAGAATGAAATTAAGCATGATAGATACAAAAACTATGATGTCTTAAAAGAACAAATTGCGTCTTTTGAAGATATGTTAATCAAAGATAATTATGAAATCATTAAATTCTTTATTGAAATTAATGAAGATAAAAGACAAGAACATATTAAGCAAACGAAAGAAAATCCATTAATGCGTTGGAAAGTTCAAGAATATGGCAGTGTCTTATCAACAGAAACATATTTAGAGGATATGCATCAATTTATTAAACAAGATCAACAATGGCAGATTATTGATTATACAGAACGACAATCAGCAATCGAAAAAATGTATGAACACATTATACAACGTTTAGAACAAGCCATTGCCAAACATCATGCGCAAGATAATGAACGTGATGGTGACTTTACTGAGCACTTTAGTACCAATATGTTTGATATCGAAGTAGATAAAGTATCCAAAGAAGCATACAAATCATTGATTAGTGAATTACAAAAACGCATGCGAGAAATACAATTCGCATTATATGAGCGAAAAATCCCACTCATTCTTGTGTTTGAAGGTATGGATGCAGCCGGCAAAGGTGGTAATATCAAACGTATTAGAGAAAAGCTTGATCCAACTGGTTATGAAGTCAATGGCATTAGCGCACCTACTGACGTTGAATTAAAACATCATTATTTATGGCGCTTTGCAAAAGATATGCCGCGAAGCGGACACATCGAGTTATTTGATAGAAGTTGGTATGGCCGTGTATTAGTTGAGCGTATTGAAGGATTTGCAACAATGAATGAATGGCAACGTGCTTATGAGGAAATTAATGCATTTGAAAAGATGTGGACAGATGAAGGTGCAATCATCTTAAAATTCTTCCTTACATTAGATAAAGACGAACAGTTGAAGCGTTTTAAAGATCGTCAAAATAACGTCGATAAACAATGGAAAATCACGGATGAAGATTGGCGTAATCGTGAAAAATGGGATTTATACGTCGAAGCAAGTCATGACATGGTTAAAAAAACACATACAACCTATGCACCGTGGTTAGTTGTACCCGCCGACCATAAGAAAACATCAAGAATAGAAATTATGAAATATATTATTCGTAAATGTGAAAAAGTATTATGGGGCGTTAAAGATTATGAATGAATATGATTAAATAATAGGAACCAAGAAACGGTAGAAAATCATAGCGTTTCTTGGTTTTTTTAAAGTTATATAGATAAATTGAATCGTTCGGAGTTGTTAGAAATATTACGGTATTGTAACAAAACGGCAATTTGTAATATTACAGATAATGTAAAACAGTTGTAAATTTCTTAAAAAAGTATTGTAAATCCTTATTTCATAATGAAATTTTAAACCATTTGTTCAAAAATAATTGTTACAAAGCGAAATACTTATATTTCAATGTTACAAAACAAGGTGTCTATTGTAATTTTTTGTAAGAAAAGCGTAATACTACTGGCGTTTTTTTATGATATAGTACTTATTGTCAAAAGTTAAACACAGAGCAAAACACAATAACTAAAGAATATAACATAACGAAAATATAAACTAATTTTTTTTGGAGGAATTTTTTATTATGAAAAAAACAGTAATCGCGTCGTCATTAGCAGTAGCTTTAGGAGTAACAGGTTATGCATTAACTACAGATAACAGTGCACATGCATCTGAATCAACTACTAATTATGCACAATTAGCTAACTTAGCTCAAAACAACCCATCTGAATTAAATGCGCACCCAGTACAAGCTGGCGCATACAACATCTCATTCGTTAAAGATGGTTTCAAATATAACTTCACTTCTGATGGTCAATCTTGGTCTTGGAATTACACTTACGTTGGTGGTGCTGACACAGTAGCAACTACACAAGCTGCTCCAGCTGCTCAATCAACTGATTACTCAGCTTCTTACAGCAACGAAGCGTCATCTCAATCAGTAAGCTCAAACCAACAATCAAGCAACACTAGTGTTAGAACAGTTTCTGCACCAACAACTACTTCATACTCAGCTTCATCAGCTTCAACTGGTGGATCAGTTAAAGCTCAATTCTTAGCTAACGGTGGTACTGAAGCTGCTTGGAACGCTATTGTAATGCCAGAATCAGGTGGTAACCCTAACGCAGTTAACCCAGCTGGTTACAGAGGTTTAGGTCAAACTATGGAATCATGGGGTACTGGTTCAGTAGCACAACAAACTAAAGGTATGATTAACTACGCTAACAGCCGTTACGGTTCATTAGATGCAGCAATTGCATTCCGTAATAACAACGGTTGGTGGTAGGATTTACTCAGATAACTGGATAGCACATCGAGTTATCGAGGAAAGAGGTCGACATGATGGTCGGCCTCTTTTTTTGTTGTATAGAGAAAACCATACGCTATGCGTATGGTTCAGAAAAGGTTTCACCGTTATCTAAAAAAATACATCTCTACGTGCTAGAATAATTGGGTTGCTGACCAATATATATTCTAGCACGTAGAGATGCATTTTTTAGATATCGGTGAAACCTTTTCTGGAGTCCGGGACATACTGTTATT
>NZ_JAESMI010000208.1:0-333 GCF_017893095.1 Staphylococcus sp. GDX8P80P
GCTCTCAAATGATACGATGTTGAAGCTATACTTAAACCTAATGTTATAGATAAGTCACAAACACATAATTCTTTCTCTTTAATTAGAGCTAATATAATTTTCAGCTTATTTTCATCACTTATCTTTAATAATGTATTGATAAGTCGTTGAGTTTTTTCTTCATTTAAAAATCTTAAAGCATAATTCACTTTTTCCTCATGAACACAAATAACGTCACAAATTTTATTGTTACTCATATTAAGTCACACCTTAATTTATAATATAAATCCTAATATTGTTTGTATGGTTTCATTTTCAATAATAATAAATAAGCCCAATGCTATGTAGATAACA
>NZ_JAESMI010000209.1:0-376 GCF_017893095.1 Staphylococcus sp. GDX8P80P
TTTTTCTTCATTTAAAAATCTTAAAGCATAATTCACTTTTTCCTCATGAACACAAATGACGTCACAAATTTTATTGTTACTCATATTAAGTCACACCTTAATTTATAATATAAATCCTAATATCGTTTGTATGGTTTCATTTTCAATAATAATAAATAAGCCCAATGCTATGTAAATAACAGCCATAATCCAACGACTGAATTTCTCAACAATTTCACCCACACCAGGAATTCTAGCTAGTTTTTGTGCTGTGAATACTAAAAAGAAAATTAAAACTAAAAATACAATTAAGGTAGTCAGTAATTCAATAATATCCAATGCTACAAAATAAGGGACAAATAAACCAATATTATCTGCACCACAACTTGCAATTGTC
>NZ_JAESMI010000210.1:0-544 GCF_017893095.1 Staphylococcus sp. GDX8P80P
GAGTTTATAAATATTCCTGTATCAATTATTGCTGGTATTATTGCTTTTATCTTTGTAATATTAGCTCGTAAATCTAAAGCAGTTCATACAAAACAAGTGATTAAAGGTGCACCATGGAATATCGTTGTATTCTCTATTGGTATGTATCTTGTTGTGTTTGGACTAAAAAATGTAGGTATTACAACGATCCTTGGGGATGTTTTAACAAACATTTCAAATTATGGGTTATTTAGCAGCATCATGGGTATGGGCTTTATAGCTGCTTTCTTATCTTCGATTATGAACAACATGCCAACTGTTTTAATAGATGCAATAGCGATTGGCCAATCCAGTGCTACAGGAATATTAAAAGAAGGCATGGTTTATGCGAATGTCATAGGTTCTGATTTAGGACCTAAAATTACGCCAATTGGTTCTTTAGCAACATTATTGTGGCTACATGTCTTAACACAAAAAGGTGTGAAGATTTCGTGGGGAACATACTTTAAAACTGGAATTATCATCACTATTCCAGTCCTATTTGTAACACTCTTAGGTTTATACC
>NZ_JAESMI010000211.1:0-468 GCF_017893095.1 Staphylococcus sp. GDX8P80P
ATTGTACTCACTGTATTGCTAGTTGGTTATTTAATAAGTGAGTTTATAAATATTCCTGTATCAATTATTGCTGGTATTATTGCTTTTATCTTTGTAATATTAGCTCGTAAATCAAAAGCAGTTCATACAAAACAAGTGATTAAAGGTGCACCATGGAATATTGTTGTATTTTCTGTTGGTATGTACTTAGTTGTATTTGGTTTAAAAAACGTAGGAATCACAACAATTTTAGCTGATGTATTATCCAATATTTCAAGTCATGGATTATTCAGCAGTATCATGGGTATGGGCTTTATAGCTGCTTTCTTATCTTCAATCATGAACAACATGCCAACTGTTTTAATAGATGCAATAGCGATTGGTCAATCCAGTGCTACAGGTATATTAAAAGAAGGTATGATTTATGCGAATGTCATAGGTTCTGATTTAGGACCTAAAATAACACCGATTGGTTCTTTAGCAACATTA
>NZ_JAESMI010000212.1:0-1184 GCF_017893095.1 Staphylococcus sp. GDX8P80P
TCTACTAGCATTATAAGTAGTGGAATTTGTTTGCTTTTTAAACTCAGATACATACTCATTAGGATGTCTCCCTCTAAGTAATACATTGCTCGTCGTTTTTTCCACTTCTTTTTGAACTAAAGCCATATCTTGCCATAATCTAGTTGACCAGTTAACGCCTTTGAAGTTACTATTCACAACTGCTTTCACTTCAGTGTCATCAATTTTTACATGTTCACCAAGAATGTGTGCCTGTCTTTCAGCTTCTCTATCCACTGCCTCAACTAACTTATTTTCTAGCTTATCTTGAATATCCAAAGTAGAATCTTTGACTATCAAATCTAATTGTTGCTTTAATAATTTTTCTCTAGATACTTTCATAGTCAAGTTATACAGTTTAAGTACTTTGTTTGCTTCATCGCTAAAATCTCTACGCTTCACATATTTTTTAGCTTTGTTTCGAAACGCATATACATCAAAGTCATCTGCTTTTTTCATGACTTCTTGAATTGTTAATCCAGTATTCGTCGCATATTTTGCATAAAAGGCGAGCAGTTCCCTCATTATTTCTGCATACATTAACATAATAATGCGTTCTATTTCTGAAGTAGCTTGGGCATAACAAATTAATGTTTAGTAATATACCTATGAAATTGATTGAAAAGGTAAAAACAAAAAATTAAAAGTATTACTAATAAAACCTTATAGCATCAATGTTTACCTAGCTATACGTTTTATAGTTAGCTAAATTTAGTTGCCCATTTAGTTGCCCAATATACTAAAACTTACAAAATAGGCAACTAACTAGGATCTATCCCTTATGTATCAAGAGATAGATCCTTATTTTATATTTCTTCACTTTGTTCTAATTCTTTTTTATAATTATATAGCTTTATAAGCGTTCTAAATCTAGCATCTTCAATTGATGTTTTACCATTCTTCAAATCTTGAACGGTTTGATAAGGCAGACCACTTCCTTTTGATATTTTATAACCTGTATTTTTATTTAATAGCTCTCTTAAACATTTAATAATATTAGTTATTTCGTCCATTCTTGTCCCTCTTTAATAAATTGATTAATACTAATGTTGTTAATAAGATAAAGTCCGTATAATTGTGTAAAAGTAAAAAGGCCATATAACAGTCCTTTTACGGTACAATGTTTTTAACGACAAAAACATACCCAGGAGGACTTTTACATGACC
>NZ_JAESMI010000213.1:0-241 GCF_017893095.1 Staphylococcus sp. GDX8P80P
AAAAAGAAAAAGTAAGTCGTAATAACACCACCAAATCCAAATGATATATAAATATATACCTATATTTCCCAACAAATGAGCGGGATAACGGGATTTTCTTGTCATATCAATGTTTGTAGCAGTTTTTCATATGGGATTTTCTCTTATTCCCACCGGGATTCGTAATAAATGATAAATCAAATATATATTATCTCAGTGATGTATATGAAATACATCGCTAACACTATCTAGGAGGCAATGA
>NZ_JAESMI010000214.1:0-422 GCF_017893095.1 Staphylococcus sp. GDX8P80P
TGATGTTTGTAATTACTTATGATGTTATCATATATAAGTAATTATGTATCAATTTAATTTATGTCTTAATCCTTTTTATATCATTTTCGTGTGAATTACTGTAAAATAATTTGCTACATATACGGACTTTATCAATTTAGAGGATGTTAGATAATAATCATTTGATTTTTCTAAAGGAGATATTTATTATTTTAAAATTAAAGTAAATAAACATTAATCCTGAACACCGTGAGACGTGTTCAAGATATTATTATGGCAAAGCAATAAAGCGCAGTCCGCCGCACCAGAGATCATCATATCACCTAACGTCAAAAAAAGATTACTGGGGCTATGATGAGCCATCAAGAAAAGAATGGTCAGAATTCTAACGTGTTAGAGATGAAATTGGAAAAAGAATACAAGAATTCAAAGAAACGCTCGTT
>NZ_JAESMI010000215.1:0-916 GCF_017893095.1 Staphylococcus sp. GDX8P80P
TGTCCCGGACTCTTTTTATGCTAGAGATTTGGGTCCCTAAAGCGTAGTAGTCAATAGTGTTTTATTAAAAGACAAAATAAAAAGAACGCCGTTATAACAGCGTTCTCAGTCTAAAAATGTATGTAATTTTTAGTTAATAACGTCCTGGGAGGGATTCGAACCCCCGACCGATGGCTTAGAAGGCCATTGCTCTATCCAGCTGAGCTACCAGGACATGATTTTTTAACACAAGAATAATTATAGCTAAAGAAACCTTATTTATCAATAGCTTTGATATAAAAAAAGTTTATATTTTTCACTAATTATGCGCATTTGTAACTCTTACGAAACGAATTGACCAAAATTAGACGTTAAACCTTCTATATGCTATCTGCCGATTTTGAATTTCAACGTTAGTCATCAATAGTAGTACGATGAAATGCGTGAACAGGAATGGTATTGATAAAGTAATGTCGTTTAATTACTATGATCATTTATTAATATGCGTTCATTTGCGATTATGCTTTGTTTCGTGAATGTAAATAGACACAGATCAACTTAGCAAGGACTGTAATTGATGAAATAAACTGTTTAAACTAGGGTTTTATAATCTAATTTTAAGCGAATGTAAAGGTATTGTAAACGTTTGCAGAATTGTCTGATTTTGCACAACATATATGAATGCCTAAGTGTATTCTAAGAAATCAAATGCCTACAGTTTTGATGTTTAATGTTTGAGTTAAGAAAGATAGAACGCAAAACGAACAAATCGGTATATAGTATAAGTATCAAAACGATAGGTAAACAAAAACTTACCAATTCATCGTTTTTAGTTTTAAGAAATAGCTTAATGTATTTCGAACAAACGAGTGCATTAAGATTCAAATATTCTAACTAAAAAGAAATGGAGCGATTCAAATGTCAAAATTAGTACAAG
>NZ_JAESMI010000216.1:0-347 GCF_017893095.1 Staphylococcus sp. GDX8P80P
ATGTTTCAAGTTTTTATCGACGTAAAGGGTATTCAATTTCTTACTGTCAAAGCCTGTCAAAAACATATTAACAACGATAAGAATATCAATTTTGTCATCACGAACTACTTCTTTCATACGCTTAGATACGTCAGAAAAGTAACCTTCGAAATTATCCGTATTATAGTTCGTTTTAAATGTTTGATTATAATCACTCATAATACGGTCGAGGACTTCTCTTGAATGAACATGATTATCATCTTCTTGTGCGTCTTCATTGGCTTGATACGTAAAAATGGTTGCAACATTTAAATCATGAACACCTTCGTTTTTTAGTCTTTGGAATGTGTCATAATATTTAATCGACA
>NZ_JAESMI010000217.1:0-345 GCF_017893095.1 Staphylococcus sp. GDX8P80P
CACTAAATATTACCGTAAGGTTTACGCTCTTTTTCTACACGATTCGTTCTTGAATAGGCTTGAATTAAATCATGATGTTTCAAGTTTTTATCGACATAAAGAGTATTCAACTTTTTACTATCAAAGCCTGTCAAAAACATATTAACAACAATGAGAATGTCGATTTTGTCATCACGAACAACTTCTTTCATACGCTTAGATACGTCAGAAAAGTAGCCTTCGAAATTATCCGTATTATAATTCGTTTTAAATGTTTGATTATAATCATTCATAATACGGTCGAGAATTTCTCTTGAATGTTCCTGTTTTTCACCTTCTTGTGTATCTTCATTGGCTTGATACGTA
>NZ_JAESMI010000021.1:0-62083 GCF_017893095.1 Staphylococcus sp. GDX8P80P
AATTTATAAAAAAGACAATTTCTATATTATTTCAATAGAAATTGTCTTTTATTCACTTATCCAAGAACTTTATGTCCCGGACTCTTTTTATGATTAGCATATAAAACTTAACCTTTACCACCCATGAAGGCAGGGTAGTTCGTCATACCACCATCAACGTAAATTGTAGTACCATGTATATATTTAGCTAAATCTGAAGCTAAGAATAAAGCAACATTAGCAACATCTTGTGCTTCTCCTATTTCTTTAGCTGGAATCATTTCTAATGTTTCTGCGCGTGTATCTGGATCAGAAAATTTTTCCTTAGTATGTTCAGTAACGATTGCACCTGGAGAAATATTATTGATACGAATACCGTGTTGCGCATATTCCATCGACATTGTTTCCATCATTAATTTCAAACCGCCCTTACTAGCAGCATAGTTAACATAGTTAGGCCAAGGTATAGTATCATGTACACTTGATGTATTGATGATAATACCTTTTTTATCTTCTTTTAAAAACTGATTAACAGCTTCTCTAGATCCTATAAAGGCCCCAGTCAAATTAATATCTATCACTTTTTGCCATTCTTCAACAGACATTTTGTGTGATGGAATTGGTTTTTCAAAGCCAGCATTATTAATCATAATGTCTAACGTACCAAATTCATTAACCGCAGCTTGTACTAATTGTTGTACCTCTTCTTCAACGGCTACATCCGCTTGAACTGCAATGGCTTGTCCACCAGCATCATGAATGATATGCTTGACTGCTTCAATTTCGTCTAAATGACGATCTGAGCGATAATTTAAAACGACTTTTGCTTTTGCTTTACCAAAATTCTCAGCAAACGATTTACCAATGCCACTTCCGGCACCAGTTATAATAATAACTTTGCCTTCTAAATCTGAAAACAATCTGACTCCTCCTTAGTATTAATCAAACTATTTAAGATTTCCTAGTATAAATGCGGCAATGACAATTAAAACGATACCAGACCAAATACCAATCATTTGACGTTTGTCTTTTTTCTCGCCTAATAAGAAAATACCGCCTAATGTTGATACGATAACAAGTAATTGTGATAATGAGAAACTTGTTGCAACACCAACTTTAGGTTGTGAATAGAACATGAATAGGTTACCTACAGCCCATACAACACCAGGGATTAAGTTAAGTGCAGTAGATTTAATATTAGTTTCATGTTTCATTGATAATAAGAAACCACCAATAGCCATACCAATTGATTGGAAGAATAATGCATCCGTACCACTGACACCAAAAATATCGGCAATTACGACATATCCAACATAACCCACTGTTGAAATGATAAGTATTAACATTGCTTTCTTAAATTCTGGATCATTGGATTGACCTTCGTTCTTACCACGTAATGAGGTTAATGCGATACCTGTAACTAATAGAATCATTGCGATAATTCCTAGCGTGACTTGAACACCGGTACTCCATTCACCAAGAAAAATAGCACTAAATAATGTCGTACCAACTAATTGCATACCAGTTGATATTGGCATTGTTTTAGAAACACCGATTAAACTGATTGAACGTAATTGGTTTCCTTGTCCAAATGCCCATAACGCACCTGAAATTAAGCCAACGATAATGACTGTTAAATTATCAAATTCCGCTTTACCAATTAAGAGTAATATGAAACCGACAATTAGTGCACCTAATGTCGTACCTCTAATTTGGTTGTAGGGTCCGCCACCTACATAGACATTAATTAAAACAACACTCCCCCAAAATAGGGCTGGTAATAATGCGATAAGTATATCTATAAACTGCATTATACTGACACTCTCCTTATTTAATTACTTAAAAGTGCTTCCTTCCTATAACACTCGTGAACATTTTATCTGAAAAATATTCATTTTAAAATGTAAACGCTCAAATACAATCGTATTGAAAATAGAAAAGCATAGGAAAGGAACAGTGATTTCATTTAGAAATTTCGTTATTTCCTATGCTTTCATATAAGCTTAATGATGTAATTGGCTTGGATCAATTTTATATTTAGTATATTCACTTTCAATCTCAAATCCTAATTCATTAAATCGTTCAACTAAGGCAGCATTTTTACTTCGTATTTTAAAATAAACTTTATTCACTGCATAGTGTTCAAAGGCATAATGTATTGCGTACGATAGTAAATCAAATGCGATTCCTTTTAGACGATAATCAGTATGTGAACTAAAATATCTTATTTCAGCTAGCGAAGATTGACTATCAATTTGTAAATAAAGATAACCTTTAAGTAAGCCTTCACTTACAAATAGGAATAAACGATTATATTCATCTAAAGTGTTTACAATTTCTTTTGGCGTTAAAGCATTATGCCTAAATGTCTGCGCATGTAATTTACTAAAAGCACGTTGAAATCCCGGCTGATATTCAATGATGTTCATTTCAGCATCTGATTCATTAAGTGATTGATAGACGTTTAAGTAATAATCCGTAAAGTTATAATTTGCATGAATCGTCTTCATTAAAGGTTTTGAATTTTGTGAGCAATCATTATAAGAGAAGTTAAATGTTGCATTAGCAGATTGTTCATCTCTTAATGCCGAGAATAAAGAAATAAAATGTGCCTCTGTGAAATCAAAATCTGTTTTAACGAATGGTCCAATAACTTTGTACTTATCTTCTTCATATAATATTCCAGTGATGAGTGCGACAATTGAGTCATCTTCTATTAAACAGAAAACACCTGTCGTATTGATAGATGCATTGAGCAACTGTTCTACATCATCATTAGACGAATGAAGTTTATATATATAAGACGCAATATTGTCTGATGATGAATTAATAAAAGATATGATTTGGTTCAGGTTGCTTACTTTAATAATGTCCATAGCGTACCTCCATTTCAATATCAATTTGTTAAATTAATTATAAATTTATTTATTAGTAATTGAAAGTTTGGACTATTGTCTATCGTGTTACAATTGTATTATTATCAAATACATTAACTGAGAGATCTTTTATTGAAAGGAAAGTTCTATGAAATCATTAATTTTAGCTGAGAAGCCATCCGTAGCTAGAGATATTGCTGAAGCTATGAATATAAAAGGAAAGCGCAATGGTTATATTGAAAATGAGCATTATATTGTTACATGGGCGTTAGGACATTTAGTTACTAACGCGCAACCTGAACATTATGATAAAGCATTTAAAGAATGGAAACTTGAAGATTTACCTATTATTCCTAAACAAATGCATACGGTCGTCATTGGTAAGACGAGTAAACAATTTAAAACCGTGAAATCACTTATATTAGATAAGAATGTAAAAGAGATTGTCATCGCAACTGATGCTGGAAGAGAAGGGGAACTTGTAGCACGTCTTATATTAGATAAAGTTCATAATAAAAAGCCAATTAAACGTTTGTGGATTAGTTCTGTAACTAAGAAAGCAATACGTGATGGTTTTAAAAATTTGAAAGATGGTCGACAATTTCAACATCTTTATGAAGCAGCATTAGCTAGAAGTGAAGCGGATTGGATTGTAGGTATCAATGCTACACGTGCGCTCACAACAAAATATGATGCGCAATTATCATTAGGTCGCGTTCAAACGCCAACGATACAATTGGTCAATGCTAGACAACAAGCAATTAATCATTTTAAACCCAAGAAATATTATACGTTGTCTAGTGAAATAGCTGGATTAACCTTCCAATTAGCAACGGATCGTCACCATATGACTAAAGAAGATGTCATGCAAATTGCAAATGAAGTTAAATATGCAGAAGGTATCGTTGCCAGCGTTGATAAGAAACTCAAAAAAAGTTATCCTAAACCACTTTATAATTTAACGGATTTGCAACAAGAAGCATATCAACGATACAAAATGGGACCTAAAGAAACACTTAATACCATTCAAAACTTATATGAGCGTCATAAAGTACTCACATATCCACGTACAGATTCTAATTATTTAACTGATGATATGGTTGATACGATTAAAGAACGATTACAAGCATTACTAGCTACTGATTATAAAGCACAATTAAGGCCCCTAATAGGACAATCATACTCACGTAAAATGCGCATTTTTAATAATCAAAAGGTGTCAGATCATCACGCGATTATTCCAACAGAAGTACGTCCTGATATGGAACGTTTAAGCAATAGAGAAAGCAAGATATATATGATGGTGGCTGAAAGATTCTTGGAATCGTTAATGTCGCCACATGAATATGAAGCAATTAAAGTAAGTGTTAGCGTTGGTAAACATACATTCGTTTTAAATGAAAAGATTACTCGTCAATTAGGCTACAAAGCACTTAAAATGAATAATAATGATGTGGTTAAGGGTGCTTCTTTTAAAAAGGGAGAAAGTTATCATCTTAACAATATCAAGGTTAATGAACATGAAACAACACCTCCAGAATACTTTAATGAAGGTTCACTATTAAAAGCGATGGAGAATCCGCAAAACTATATTCAACTTAAAGAGAAGAAACATGCTAATACATTGAAGCAAACTGGTGGGATTGGCACAGTTGCGACGCGTGCTGATATCATTGAGAAGCTATTTAATATCAATGCCATTGAATCTAGAGATGGCAAGATTAAAGTTACACCTAAAGGAAAACAAATTCTAGAGCTTGCGCCACAAGAATTAACATCTCCATTGTTGACGGCTGAGTGGGAAGAGAAGTTAATGCAAATTGAAAAAGGTAAGTACAATTCACGACGCTTTATTGACGAAATGAAGTCATTTACGCAAGCTATTGTAAATAATATTAAAAACAGTGAGCAAAAATACAAGCATGATAATTTAACGACAACAGAATGTCCTACCTGTGGGAAATTTATGATTAAAGTTAAAACTAAAAATGGACAAATGTTAGTGTGCCAAGATCCTGCTTGCAAAACTAAAAAGAACATACAGCGCAAAACCAATGCACGTTGTCCAAATTGTAAAAAGAAAATGACATTATTTGGTAGAGGAAAGGATGCAGTATATCGATGTGTTTGTGGTCATACAGAAACGCAAGAACAAATGGATAAAAGGTTCAAAAATAAAACGAGTGGCAAAGTATCTAAAAAAGAAATGAAAAAATATATGAATAAAGAGGAGTCACTTGAGAATAACCCGTTTAAAGATGCACTGAAAAATCTAAAATTATAGTTTAAAATCGAACTTAATTAAGTTAAATATCGGAAAAGTTCGTTTTTAGTATTGTGTTTTTCGGCAAGTAATATTAAAATATTAAAGTATTTCAATTAAAGGAGTTTAAAGCCGTGAAAAAATACTTTCAATTCGACGAGTATGATACTAACTATAAGAAAGAGATAATCGGTGGTATCACAACTTTCTTATCAATGGCATACATTTTAGCTGTAAATCCTCAAGTATTAAGTTTAGCAGGTGTTAAAGGTGTATCAGGCGACATGAAAATGGATCAAGGCGCTATTTTTGTGGCAACAGCTTTAGCTGCATTTGTGGGTTCTTTATTTATGGGACTGATTGCGAAATATCCGATTGCACTTGCACCAGGGATGGGACTTAATGCATTCTTCGCATTTACGGTAGTATTAACGATGGGTATTCCTTGGCAAATAGGTTTAACAGGGGTACTATTCTCAGGAATATTCTTTGCAATTTTAACTGCAACCGGTCTTCGAGAAATAATTATTAATGCTATTCCGTATCAAATGAAAATGGCAGTATCTGCTGGGATTGGATTATTTATTACTTTTGTAGGTTTACAAAGTGCTGGTATTATTGTAAAAAATGATTCTACATTAGTTACATTAGGACATTTAACTAAAGGTCCTGTATTATTAGCAATCTTTGGTATCGCGATAACAATTATTTTATACGCTAGAAAAGTACCAGGCTCAATTTTTATTGGTATGATTATAACTGCTATCGTTGGAATGATAACAGGATTAATACATACACCTTCAGGCATAGTAGGTAAAATACCTAGCATTACACCAACATTTGGTGCAGCCTTTGAAGCGTTTAAAGATCCAGGCCAATTATTTACGATTCAATTTTTAATTGTTATTTTAACATTCTTCTTTATAGACTTTTTTGATACTGCAGGAACATTGGTGGCTGTAGCAACTCAAGCGGGTATTATGAAGGAAAACAAATTGCCTAGAGCAGGTAGAGCGTTATTCGCCGATTCACTCGCTACTATTGTCGGCGCGATTTTTGGTACAACAACTACAACTTCTTACATCGAATCAACGTCAGGTGTAGCGGTTGGAGCAAGAACAGGGTTTGCAAGTATAGTAACTGGATTCTGTTTCTTGTTAGCACTATTCTTCAGTCCGTTAATTGAAATTGTTACAAGTGCAGTAACAACACCTGCATTAGTAGTGGTTGGTATTTTAATGGCTGCGAATTTTGCAGAAATTAACTGGAAGAAATTTGAAGTCGCAGTGCCAGCATTTATAACAATTATTATGATGCCACTATCATATTCAATTGCAACTGGTATTGCTTGTGGATTCATATTCTATCCAATTACAATGATCATTACAAAAAAACATAAAGAAGTACATCCAATTATGTATTTCTTAATGGTATTATTCATTCTATACTTCATCTTTGTACACGGCTAAATTGTCATAAAGGGCTATAACAAATCAATAAGATAATGCTACTTTGCAAATTAGTAGTAGTTGACTGAACTGAAAAACGCTTAAATTAAATTTTTTCAGTTCTAGTCAACCTTGAGAGCGGGGCCCTAGCAAAGAGAATTTAACTAAGAAATTCTACAAGCTAAGCAAGCTAGGGGCGGACGATGAATTTAAAAGAATCCGTCCCACTTCTTTCCTACGATTAGTCAAGCATTTACAAATAAAATAAGCATTACTTAACTAAACGGTTTAATTTTAATTTTTTTTGAATAAGATGTTAAACTGTATTTGATTGTACGTTTGGCTAATGTGGAGACATTTAATAATCGTACAATTTTTGATTCATTATCAGATAATGAATCGTTTTTAAAAGTCGATTTATACAAGCGACGGCGGCAGTCTTTTGAGATTACTCATTAGGCTGCTTTTTTAGTTTGTAATAATAATTGACGACATGATTATCGAAGTTATGTTAACTCTGAATAATATTCATCACTATCCAAAATAATAATTGTCTAGCTTTTTCACTTCCCCGTTTATTAATTGTATCCCTATAATGAATGTTACCAGATTGATAGGGTTTGATATCAAAACCAATATAAAAAATAGCTGTGAAGAAATCTACCGTCATAGATCTATTCACAGCTAATCTAAGTATGTTTTAAATTACCATTTCTTGTATTGATCATCTTTATATTGTGTGTAAACGACTTTAGCATCTTTATTACGAACGTAATTAGGCGCGTTTAAAACAACGAAAATAAAGAAAACCATTAGGAAGAATAGAATCCAATGGACAAACATACCAATAATAGGAATAAATGCGATAAAAGAACCAACAATACCTATAATAGGAATGATAGACATTGGCTTAATAGCATTTTGAGTATCTATTAATAGAATAAGAGCTACTATAAGATATAAAAAGGCATTGACTAATAAAGGTTGCCAACCGAAGCCTAAAATAAAGCTTCCACCTAGAAATGGTATACCATAGAAAAATTCACAAATTAATAAGACGACGCTAATAATTGCAAGCGCAGTTTTAGTACCTTTCTTCAAAATATTCACCTCCGGATGTAAATAAAAGAAACAAATTCAAATTTCTACTATTATATAGAAGAAATCAAAATTCATAACAACAATTACCTATATTATAAAGTAAAAACAAAAAAAGGGAAAAAATTTACCTAAAATGGTTGATGTCCTCATCTATTTAAAGTACAATACTTAGGTACGTATTAGACAAAGTACAAAAAGTTATAGAAAAGCCTTGATTTATCAATGTTTTTCCTGTAACATATCTAATGTTGGACTTGATGAAAGCGATGAAGCGAAAGGTTACTGACACACCCGGCCGCTTTGCCATGGCGTTGTGTGAGATAGTTTTCGTGGAGAAGTCTATCACTTAAATGTAGACGAATAAGGAGGGAAAATTATGGCAAAACAAAAAATCAGAATCAGATTAAAAGCTTACGATCACCGTGTGATTGATCAATCAGCAGAGAAAATTGTTGAAACTGCAAAACGTTCTGGTGCAGAAGTTTCTGGACCAATTCCGTTACCAACTGAAAAATCAGTTTACACAATTATCCGTGCGGTGCATAAGGACAAAGATTCACGTGAACAATTCGAACAACGTACACATAAACGTTTAATCGATATTGTTAACCCAACACCAAAAACAGTTGATGCCCTAATGGGATTAAACTTACCATCTGGTGTAGACATCGAAATTAAATTATAATAGAAAATTTTAGGAGGTGGACTTTCGATGACCAAAGGAATCTTAGGAAGAAAAATTGGGATGACACAAGTATTCGGAGAAAACGGTGAATTAATCCCAGTAACAGTAGTAGAAGCAAGTCAAAACGTAGTATTACAAAAGAAAACTGAAGAAGTAGATGGCTACAATGCTATCCAAGTAGGTTTTGAAGATAAAAAAGCATATAAAAAAGATGCTAAATCAAATAAATATGCAAATAAACCAGCTGAAGGTCACGCTAAGAAAGCGGGCACAGCACCTAAGCGCTTCATTCGTGAATTCAGAAACGTTAATGTTGATGAATACGAAGTAGGTCAAGAAGTCACAGTAGATACTTTTGAAGCTGGAGACATTATTGATGTAACTGGAACTTCAAAAGGTAAAGGTTTCCAAGGTGCAATTAAACGTCATGGCCAAGCACGTGGACCAATGGCTCACGGTTCTCATTTCCACAGAGCACCAGGTTCAGTAGGTATGGCTTCAGATGCATCAAGAGTATTCAAAGGCCAAAAAATGCCTGGACGTATGGGCGGAAACACAGTTACTGTTCAAAACTTAGAAGTAGTTCAAGTTGATAAAGATAACAACGTAATTTTAGTAAAAGGTAACGTACCTGGACCTAAAAAAGGTTTCTTAGAAATCCAAACTTCAATTAAAAAAGGTAATAAATAATAAGTAGCGAAAGGAGGAAAAGCATAATGGCTAATTATGATGTTTTAAAAGTAGACGGATCTAAATCAGGTTCTGTTGAATTAAGCGATTCAGTATTCGCTATTGAACCAAACAACAGTGTTCTTTTCGAAGCAATTAATTTACAACGTGCTTCATTACGACAAGGAACTCACGCAGTTAAAAATCGTTCTGCTGTACGTGGTGGCGGACGTAAACCATGGAGACAAAAAGGTACAGGACGTGCACGTCAAGGTACTATTCGTGCCCCACAATGGCGTGGTGGTGGTATCGTATTCGGTCCAACACCAAGAAGTTATGCATACAAAATGCCTAAGAAAATGCGTCGTTTAGCATTACGTTCTGCATTATCTTTCAAAGTGAAAGAAAACAACTTCACTATCGTTGATAATTTTGGTTTTGAAGCTCCAAAAACAAAAGAATTCAAAAACGTATTAACTACACTTGAACAACCTAAAAAAGTGTTAGTAGTTACTGATAGCGAAGACGTAAACGTTGAATTATCTGCACGTAACATCCCTGGCGTACAAGTTAGTACTGCACAAGGATTAAACGTATTAGATATCACTAGCGCTGACAGTGTTATTATTACTGAATCAGCTGCGAAAAAAGTTGAGGAGGTGCTCGGATAATGGAAGCAAGAGATGTTCTTAAGCGCCCCGTAATCACTGAAAAATCTTCTGAAGCAATGGCTGAAGATAAATACACTTTTGACGTAGATACTCGTGCTAATAAAACACAAGTTAAAATTGCAGTTGAAGAAATTTTCGACGTTAAAGTTGCAAATGTAAACATCATCAACTACAAACCTAAGAAAAAACGTATGGGCCGTTACCAAGGCTATACAAACAAAAGAAGAAAAGCGATTGTTACTTTAAAAGAAGGATCAATTGACTTATTCAACTAAACAATAAAATAAAAGTTACCATTAAGGAGGTAAGCGACAATGGCTCTTAAAAAATATAAGCCAATTACAAATGGTCGTCGTAATATGACTAGTTTAGATTTCGCTGAAATCACGAAATCAACTCCTGAAAAGTCATTATTACAACCGCTACCGAAAAAAGCGGGTCGTAACAACCAAGGTAAATTGACAGTTCGTCACCATGGTGGAGGACACAAACGTCAATACCGTGTTATCGATTTCAAACGTAACAAAGATGGAATCACTGCAAAAGTTGATTCAATCCAATATGATCCAAACCGTTCAGCTAACATTGCTTTATTAGTATATGCTGATGGTGAAAAACGTTACATTATTGCTCCAAAAGGATTACAAGTAGGCCAAGAAGTTGAAAGTGGTGCAGATGCTGACATTAAAGTTGGTAACGCATTACCTTTACAAAACATTCCTGTTGGTACTGTAATTCACAATATCGAATTAAAACCTGGTAAAGGTGGACAATTAGCTCGTTCAGCGGGTGCAAGTTCACAAGTACTTGGTAAAGAAGGCAAATACGTATTAATCAGATTACGTTCTGGTGAAGTTCGTATGATCTTATCAACTTGCCGTGCTACAATTGGACAAGTTGGTAACTTACAACATGAATTAGTTAATGTTGGTAAAGCTGGACGTTCTAGATGGAAAGGTATCCGTCCAACAGTTCGTGGTTCAGTAATGAACCCTAACGATCACCCACACGGTGGTGGTGAAGGTCGTGCTCCAATCGGTAGACCATCTCCAATGTCACCATGGGGTAAACCAACACTTGGTAAGAAAACTCGTCGTGGTAAAAAATCATCAGACAAACTTATCGTTCGTGGACGTAAGAAAAAATAATAACAACTTATTTGGGTGTGCGGCTTAATTGCTGCACGCACACAATAAGAAGGGAGGCGCCCAAATGGCTCGTAGTATTAAAAAAGGACCTTTCGTCGATGATCATTTAATGAAAAAAGTAGAAGCTCAAGACGGAAGTGAAAAGAAACAAGTAATCAAAACATGGTCTCGTCGTTCTACAATTTTCCCAAATTTCATCGGTCATACTTTCGCAGTATACGATGGTCGTAAACATGTACCTGTTTATGTAACTGAAGATATGGTAGGTCACAAATTAGGTGAATTTGCTCCAACTCGTACATTTAAAGGACATGCTGCAGACGATAAAAAAACTAGAAGATAATAAATAGAAGTAGAGGAGGAAATCCTAATGGAAGCAAAAGCGGTTGCTAGAACAATCAGAATCGCACCTCGTAAAGTAAGATTAGTTCTTGACTTAATTAGAGGTAAAAATGCTGGAGAAGCTATTGCTATTTTAAAATTAACTAACAAAGCTTCATCACCAGTAATTGAAAAAGTATTAATGTCCGCTTTAGCAAATGCTGAACATAACTATGACATGAACACTGATGAATTAGTAGTTAAAGAAGCATATGCAAATGAAGGACCAACTTTAAAACGTTTCCGTCCACGTGCACAAGGTCGTGCAAGTGCTATCAATAAACGTACAAGCCACATTACAATCGTCGTAAGTGACGGTAAAGAAGAAGCTAAAGAAGCTTAATAATTATTTAAGGAGGGAACACTGTGGGTCAAAAAATTAATCCTATCGGACTTCGTGTCGGTATCATCCGTGACTGGGAAGCAAAATGGTATGCTGAAAAAGATTTCGCTTCACTATTACACGAAGATTTAAGAATCCGTAAATTCATTGATAACGAATTAAAAGAAGCATCAGTTTCTCACGTTGAAATCGAACGTGCTGCTAACCGTATTAACATTGCCATTCACACTGGTAAACCAGGTATGGTAATTGGTAAAGGCGGATCTGAAATTGAAAAACTTCGTAATAAATTAAACAACTTAACTGATAAAAAAGTACACATCAACGTTATCGAAATCAAGAAAATTGATATCGATGCTCGTTTAGTTGCTGAGAATATTGCACGTCAATTAGAAAACCGTGCTTCATTCCGTCGTGTACAAAAACAAGCTATTTCAAGAGCTATGAAACTTGGTGCTAAAGGTATCAAAACTCAAGTATCAGGTCGTTTAGGCGGAGCTGACATTGCTCGTGCTGAACAATATTCAGAAGGAACTGTTCCACTTCATACTTTACGTGCTGACATCGATTATGCACATGCTGAAGCAGACACTACTTACGGTAAATTAGGTGTTAAAGTATGGATTTATCGTGGTGAAGTTCTTCCTACTAAGAATACTAGTGAAGGAGGAAAATAATAATGTTACTACCAAAACGTGTTAAATATCGTCGTCAACATCGTCCTAAAACAACTGGTCGTTCTAAAGGCGGTAACTATGTAACATTTGGTGAGTATGGATTACAAGCTACTACAACATCTTGGATCACTTCTCGTCAAATCGAATCTGCTCGTATTGCTATGACACGTTACATGAAACGTGGCGGGAAAGTTTGGATTAAAATCTTCCCTCATACACCATATACTAAAAAACCTTTAGAAGTACGTATGGGTGCTGGTAAAGGTGCCGTTGAAGGCTGGATCGCTGTTGTAAAACCAGGTAGAATTTTATTCGAGGTTGCAGGCGTATCAGAAGAAGTTGCTCGTGAAGCATTACGTTTAGCAAGTCACAAACTTCCAGTAAAAACTAAGTTTGTAAAACGTGAAGAATTGGGTGGTGAAACAAATGAAAGCTAAGGAAATTAGAGACTTAACCACTTCAGAAATCGAAGAACAAATTAAATCTTCAAAAGAAGAGCTTTTTAACCTACGCTTTCAGTTAGCTACAGGTCAATTAGAGGAAACTGCACGTATTCGTACAGTTAGAAAAACGATTGCACGTCTAAAAACTGTTGCTCGTGAAAGAGAAATCGAAGAAAGTAAAGCTAATCAATAAAACATTCGAAAGAGGAGGTTACAAAAGTGAGTGAAAGAAACGATCGTAAAGTTTATGTAGGTAAAGTTGTTTCAGATAAAATGGACAAAACTATCACTGTATTAGTTGAAACTTACAAAACACACAAATTATACGGTAAACGTGTAAAATACTCTAAAAAATACAAAACTCATGATGAAAACAATTCAGCTAAATTAGGAGACATTGTTAAAATTCAAGAAACTCGTCCTTTATCAGCATCAAAACGTTTTCGTTTAGTAGAAATTGTTGAAGAGTCAGTAATTATTTAATACAAGATTAGAGATAAGGGAGGTTTAACTAATGATCCAACAAGAAACTCGTTTAAAAGTAGCAGACAACTCTGGTGCTCGTGAAGTTCTTACAATTAAAGTATTAGGTGGATCTGGTCGCAAAACAGCGAACATCGGCGATGTTATCGTATGTACTGTTAAAAATGCAACACCAGGTGGCGTTGTTAAAAAAGGTGACGTAGTCAAAGCTGTTGTCGTTAGAACTAAATCAGGCGTTCGTCGTAATGATGGTTCTTATATCAAGTTTGATGAAAATGCATGTGTCATTATTCGTGATGACAAAGGCCCACGTGGTACTCGTATCTTTGGTCCTGTTGCTCGTGAATTACGTGAAGGCAACTTCATGAAAATCGTTTCATTAGCACCAGAAGTACTTTAATTTATAAAAACCAAATCATTTAAGGAGGTGCCCACATGCATATCAAAAAAGGTGACAACGTAAAAGTTATCGCAGGTAAAGACAAAGGTAAAGAAGGTAAAGTAATCGCTACTGAACCTAAAAAAGACCGTGTCGTTGTGGAAGGTGTTAACGTAATTAAAAAACACCAAAAACCAACTCAATTAAATCCTGAAGGTGGAATCTTAGAAACAGAGGCAGCAATCCATGTTTCTAACGTACAATTATTAGATCCTAAAACAAACGAACCTACACGTGTCGGTTATAAATTTGTTGATGGTAAAAAAGTTCGTATCGCTAAAAAATCTGGCGAAGAAATCAAATCTAATAATTAATAACTAGTTGAAAGGAGGATCCACTTTGAACCGTTTAAAAGAAAGCTACAATACTGAAGTTACTGAAAACTTAGTTAAAAAATTCAACTATAGTTCTGTAATGGAAGTACCAAAAATCGAAAAAATCGTTGTAAATATGGGTGTAGGTGATGCAGTTCAAAATTCTAAAGTGTTAGATAACGCTGTAGAAGAATTAGAATTAATCACTGGTCAAAAACCATTAGTAACAAAAGCTAAAAAATCAGTTGCAACATTCCGTTTACGTGAAGGTATGCCAATCGGTGCGAAAGTTACACTTCGCGGAGAAAGAATGTATGAATTCTTAGATAAATTAATCGCAGTTTCATTACCTCGTGTACGTGACTTCCAAGGTGTTTCTAAAACAGCATTCGATGGTCGTGGTAACTACACATTAGGAATTAAAGAACAATTAATTTTCCCAGAAATCGACTATGATAAAGTAAGTAAAGTAAGAGGAATGGATATTGTTATCGTAACAACTGCTAACACTGACGAGGAAGCTCGTGAATTGTTAACAAACTTCGGTATGCCATTTCGTAAATAATCTCTAAAAAGGAGGCTAATTAAGTGGCTAAAACTTCTATGGTTGCTAAGCAACAGAAAAAACAAAAATATGCAGTACGTGAATATACTCGTTGTGAACGTTGTGGTCGTCCACATTCTGTATATCGTAAATTTAAATTATGCCGTATTTGTTTCCGTGAATTAGCTTACAAAGGGCAAATCCCTGGCGTACGTAAAGCTAGCTGGTAATATATAAGAGTCTGAAAGGAGGCAACAATCAATGACAATGACAGATCCAATCGCAGATATGCTTACTCGTGTAAGAAACGCAAACATGGTGCGTCACGAGAAATTAGAATTACCTGCGTCTAACATTAAAAAACAAATTGCTGAAATCTTAAAAAGTGAAGGTTTCATTAAAAACGTAGAATACGTTGAAGATGATAAACAAGGTGTTATTCGTTTATTCTTAAAATATGGTCAAAACAATGAACGTGTTATCACAGGATTAAAACGTATCTCTAAACCAGGTTTACGTGTTTATGCTAAAGCAAACGAAGTACCTAAAGTATTAAATGGTTTAGGTATTGCATTAGTTTCAACTTCTGAAGGTGTTATCACTGACAAAGAAGCAAGAAAACGTAACGTTGGCGGAGAAATTATCGCATACGTTTGGTAATAATAAATAAGGAGGTGCCATAACATGAGTCGTGTTGGTAAGAAAATTATTGACATCCCTAGCGACGTTACAGTAACTTTTGATGGTCATACTGCTACTGTAAAAGGTCCTAAAGGTGAATTAACTAGAACATTTAACGAAAGAATGACTTTCAAACAAGAAGAAAACACTATCGAAGTTGTAAGACCTACTGAGTCTAAAGAAGATAGAACAGTTCATGGTACAACTCGTGCTTTATTAAATAATATGGTACAAGGTGTTTCTCAAGGTTTCGAAAAAACACTTGAGCTTGTTGGTGTAGGTTACCGTGCTCAAATGCAAGGTAGTGACTTAGTATTAAACGTTGGTTACTCTCACCCTGTTGAAATTAAAGCTGAAGATGGCATTACTTTCGCAGTAGAGAAAAACACAACTATTAGAGTATCTGGTGTATCTAAAGAACAAGTTGGTGCAATCGCATCTAACATCCGTTCAGTAAGACCTCCAGAACCTTACAAAGGAAAAGGTATTCGTTACCAAGGTGAATACGTTCGCCGTAAAGAAGGTAAAACAGGTAAATAATAGATAACTCTCTTAAGAAAGGAGTAATACAATGATCAGTAAAATTGATAAAAACAAAGTGCGTTTGAAAAGACATGCTCGTGTGCGTACTAAATTATCAGGTACAGCTGAAAAACCACGTTTAAATGTATATCGTTCAAACAAACACATTTATGCACAAATTATCGATGATGTTAAAGGCGTAACTTTAGCTCAAGCTTCATCAAAAGACAAAGATATCGCAAACGAATCAACTTCTAAAGTAGATTTATCTACAAAAGTAGGCGAAGCAATTGCTAAAAAAGCATCAGAAAAAGGCATTAAAGAAATCGTATTTGATCGTGGCGGTTATTTATACCATGGTCGTGTAAAAGCTTTAGCAGAAGCTGCTAGAGAAAGCGGATTAGAATTTTAATTTAAAGGAGGGACAAATACATGGCTCGTAGAGAAGAAGAAACGAAAGAATTTGAAGAACGCGTTGTAACAATCAATCGTGTTGCTAAAGTTGTTAAAGGTGGACGTCGTTTCCGTTTCACTGCATTAGTAGTAGTTGGAGACAAAAATGGTCGTGTAGGTTTCGGTACTGGTAAAGCTCAAGAGGTACCAGAAGCTATCAAAAAAGCTGTCGAAGCAGCTAAAAAAGATTTAGTAGTTGTTCCACGTGTTGAAGGAACTACTCCTCACACTATCACTGGTCGTTACGGTTCAGGTAGCGTATTCATGAAACCAGCTGCACCTGGTACAGGGGTAATCGCTGGTGGTCCAGTTCGTGCCGTATTAGAATTAGCAGGTATCACTGATATCTTAAGTAAATCATTAGGATCTAACACACCAATCAATATGGTTCGTGCTACTATCAATGGTTTACAAAACCTTAAAAATGCTGAAGATGTTGCTAAATTACGCGGCAAATCAGTAGAAGAATTATATAATTAAGGAGGGAAAATAGATAATGGCTAAATTACAAATTACCCTCACTCGTAGTGTTATTGGTCGTCCTGAAACACAACGTAAAACTGTTGAAGCTTTAGGTCTTAAAAAGACTAATAGTTCAGTAGTAGTTGAAGATAACCCTGCAATCCGTGGGCAAATCAACAAAGTTAGACACTTATTGACAGTAGAAGAAAAATAATTAAGGAGGTGCCTATATAATGAAATTACATGAGTTAAAAGCAGCTGAAGGTTCACGTCGTGTACGTAACCGTGTTGGCCGTGGTGCTGGTTCTGGTAATGGTAAAACTAGTGGTCGCGGACAAAAAGGTCAAAAAGCACGTTCAGGTGGTGGCGTAAGACCAGGATTTGAAGGTGGACAATTACCTTTATTCCGTCGTTTACCAAAACGTGGCTTCACTAACATTAATCGTAAAGAATATGCTATTGTTAACTTAGACCAACTTAATAAATTTGAAGATGGTACTGAAGTAACTCCAGCTTTATTAGTTGAAACTGGTGTAGTTAAGAATGAAAAATCTGGTATTAAAGTACTAGGTAACGGCTCACTTGATAAAAAATTGACAGTGAAAGCTCACAAATTCTCAGCTTCAGCAGCAGAAGCAATTGATGCAAAAGGTGGAGCACACGAGGTGATCTAATGTTTCAAACGCTTGTGAGCTTCTTTAAAACTAAAGGAGTTCGAAACAAGATTTTCTTTACCTTAGCAATGTTAATTATATTCAAAATAGGAACTTACATTCCGGCTCCAGGTGTTAACCCTGAGCCTTTTGAACAACAAGGTTCTGATCAAGGAGTCGCCGCTCTTCTTAATACGTTTGGTGGCGGAGCCTTAAAGAACTTTTCAATATTTGCTATGGGCATTATGCCCTACATCACTGCATCTATCGTAATGCAATTATTACAAATGGATATTGTTCCGAAATTCTCTGAATGGGCGAAACAAGGTGAAGTAGGTAAAAGAAAGCTTAGCAATGTAACACGTTATTTCGCTATCATTTTGGCTTTTATACAGTCAATTGGTATGGCATTCCAATTTAATAACTATTTAGGTGGTAAATTAATTATTCACCAATCTGTAATGAGTTATTTATTGATTGCCGTTGTTTTAACAGCAGGAACAGCATTTCTAATTTGGCTTGGTGACCAAATCACTCAATTTGGAGTGGGTAATGGTATTTCTATCATTATCTTTGCAGGTATCTTATCAACATTGCCGTCATCTATTATTCAATTTGTGCAACAAGCATTTGTTGGTAATGATGATACAACGTTGGCATGGTTGAAAGTGATTGGATTAATTGTAGGACTAGTTTTACTTACAATTGGTGCGATTTATGTACTAGAAGCAAAACGTAAAATTCCTATCCAATACGCTAAAAAACAATCTGCACAAAGATTAGGATCTCAAGCAACATATCTACCTTTAAAAGTAAACTCTGCAGGGGTAATTCCAGTAATCTTTGCGATGGCATTTTTCTTATTGCCAAGAACATTAACACTGTTCTTCCCTAAAGCTGATTGGGCGCAAACTATATCTGAATATGCTAACCCTTCAAACACTTACGGCATGATTGTTTATGTAATTCTAATTATTGCATTTACGTATTTCTATGCCTTTGTTCAAGTTAATCCTGAAAAAATGGCTGACAACTTGAAAAAACAAGGTAGTTACGTTCCAGGTATCAGACCTGGCGATCAAACTAAAAAATATATTACTAAAGTACTTTATCGCTTAACTTTTGTCGGCTCTATTTTCTTAGCAGTCATTGCGATATTACCAATTCTAGCAACTAAGTTTATGAGTTTACCTCAATCCATTCAAATTGGTGGTACAAGCTTATTAATCGTAATTGGTGTAGCAATTGAAACTATGAAATCACTTGAAGCGCAAGTGAGTCAAAAAGAATATAAAGGCTTTGGTGGTAGATAATTTGTAGGAGGGCAATTTATGAATATCATTTTAATGGGTTTACCTGGCGCAGGTAAAGGTACTCAAGCGAGTGAAATTGTTAAGAAATTCCCAATACCACATATATCTACTGGTGACATGTTCAGAAAAGCGATTAAAGATGAAACAGATTTAGGAAAAGAAGCTAAATCTTACATGGATCGTGGAGAATTAGTCCCTGATGAAGTTACTGTAGGTATCGTTAAAGAAAGAATATCTGAAGACGATGCAAAAAAAGGATTCTTATTAGATGGCTTCCCAAGAACAATCGATCAAGCTGAGGCATTAAATGAAATTATGTCTGAGCTTGGTAGAAACATTGATGCGGTTATAAACATCGAAGTTCCTGAGGAAGAATTGATGAATCGTCTTACAGGTCGTCGTATCTGTGAGAAATGTGGTACGACTTATCATCTTGTATTTAATCCTCCAAAGGTTGATGGTATTTGTGATATCGATGGTGGAAAACTTTATCAACGTGAAGATGATAATCCTGAAACAGTATCTAATCGCTTAAACGTTAATGTTAAGCAGTCTAAACCTATTTTAGAGTACTATAATGAAAAAGGTGTGCTTAAAAACATTGATGGCGCGAAAGATATTGACGATGTAACCAAAGATGTCATTGATATCTTAGATCAATTAAAATAGATCAACTTAATACGGTCTAGGTTTATGTGAATTTGATTAGGTTTCTCTGGCAAGAATTAATTTTCTGAGTGTCGAATGACGATAATAATTCCCGCATTTTGTTAAACTTATTATAACTAGTCACTATATTAGATTCGTATCGTTGAAGTTGTCTATTGACGATTACCTTACTATTGTAAAAAGGGGGAAGTTAATCAATGGCGAAACAAGATGTAATTGAATTAGAAGGTACAGTATTAGATACTTTACCAAATGCTATGTTTAAAGTAGAATTAGAAAATGGTCATGAAATTTTAGCGCACGTGAGTGGTAAAATTAGAATGAATTATATTCGTATTCTACCTGGCGACAAAGTAACTGTAGAAATGTCTCCGTATGATTTATCACGCGGTAGAATTACTTATCGTTATAAATAATCGTCACTCCATAATATAGGGAGGTATAAAAATGAAAGTAAGACCATCAGTTAAACCAATTTGCGAAAAATGTAAAGTCATTAAACGTAAAGGTAAAGTAATGGTAATTTGTGACAATCCTAAGCACAAACAAAGACAAGGTTAATAAAAGAGAGGTGTAAATATATATGGCACGTATTGCAGGAGTAGATATTCCACGTGAAAAACGTATCGTTATTTCATTAACATATGTATATGGTATTGGTACTTCAACAGCTAAAAAAATCGTTGAAGAAGCTAACGTATCAGCAGACACACGTGTAAAAGATTTAACAGATGACGAATTAGGTCGTATTCGTGAAGTTGTTGACAGTTATAAAGTTGAAGGTGACTTACGTCGTGAACAAAACTTAAACATTAAACGTTTAATGGAAATTTCATCATACCGTGGTATCCGTCACCGTCGTGGTTTACCAGTTCGCGGTCAAAAAACTAAAAACAACGCACGTACGCGTAAAGGCCCAGTTAAAACTGTAGCTAACAAGAAAAAATAATAGGTAAAGGAGGCAAAATATAAATGGCACGTAAACAAGTATCTCGTAAACGTAGAGTTAAAAAGAATATTGAAAATGGTGTGGCTCACATCCGTTCAACATTCAATAATACAATCGTAACTATCACTGATGAATTTGGTAATGCTTTATCTTGGTCATCAGCTGGTGCATTAGGTTTCAAAGGATCTAAAAAATCAACTCCATTCGCAGCGCAAATGGCTTCTGAAACTGCATCAAAATCAGCAATGGAACATGGTTTAAAAACTGTTGAAGTAACAGTAAAAGGACCTGGACCAGGTCGTGAATCAGCTATCCGTGCATTACAATCAGCTGGTCTAGAAGTAACTGCAATCAGAGACGTTACTCCAGTACCACATAACGGTTGTCGTCCACCAAAACGTCGTCGCGTCTAATTTTTAATAGATTGTTATTGTTACAGGTCACTGAGCGAAACAGTTTAAAATTAAGTCGACGTAATTAAGGAGGATTTTTGTAAATGATAGAAATTGAAAAACCTAGAATTGAGACAATTGAAATTAGTGAAGATGCTAAATTCGGTAAGTTCGTTGTTGAACCACTAGAACGTGGCTACGGTACTACACTAGGAAACTCCTTACGTCGTATCCTACTATCTTCATTACCAGGTGCAGCCGTTAAGTACATTGAAATTGAAGGTGTTTTACACGAGTTCTCAGCTATAGATAATGTTGTTGAAGATGTTTCTACTATCATTATGAACATCAAAAAATTAGCACTTAAAATCTATTCTGAAGAAGATAAAACATTAGAAATCGATGTTCGAGATGAAGGCGAAGTTACTGCAAGTGACATTACTCATGATAGTGATGTGGAAGTTCTAAATCCAGAACTTAAAATCGCAACAGTGTCTAAAGGTGGACATTTAAAAATTCGTCTTGTTGCTAACAAGGGTAGAGGTTACGCATTAGCAGAACAAAATAATACTAGTGATTTACCAATCGGTGTAATTCCTGTTGATTCACTATACTCACCAGTTGAACGTGTTAACTATACAGTTGAAAATACACGTGTCGGTCAAAGTAGTGATTTTGATAAATTAACTTTAGATGTTTGGACTAATGGTTCAATCACTCCACAAGAGTCAGTATCATTAGCTGCTAAGATTTTGACTGAACATTTAAATATTTTTGTAGGTCTTACAGATGAAGCACAAAATGCTGAAATCATGATTGAAAAAGAAGAAGATCAAAAAGAAAAAGTACTTGAAATGTCTATCGAAGAATTAGACTTATCAGTACGTTCATACAACTGTTTAAAACGTGCAGGAATCAATTCAGTTCAAGAGTTAGCTGATAAATCTGAAGCTGATATGATGAAAGTTCGTAATTTAGGTCGTAAATCTCTAGAAGAAGTTAAATATAAATTAGAAGATTTAGGATTAGGATTAAGAAAAGAAGATTAATAAGTTAAAGGAGGTCAACTCATGGGTTACAGAAAATTAGGTCGTACTTCTGATCAACGTAAAGCTATGTTACGTGACTTAGCTACTTCACTTATCGTTAGTGAACGTATTGAAACTACAGAAGCTCGTGCAAAAGAAGTTCGTAGTGTTGTTGAGAAATTAATCACTTTAGGTAAAAAAGGAGATTTAGCTTCTCGTCGTAATGCTGCTAAAACATTACGTAATGTTGAAATCTTAAACGAAGATGAAACGACACAAACTGCACTTCAAAAATTATTCGGTGAAATTGCTGAACGTTATACAGAACGTCAAGGTGGTTACACTCGTATTCTTAAAGTAGGTCCTCGTCGTGGAGACGGTGCTGAATCAGTTATCATCGAATTAGTAGATTAATTCAAGATATAAATACACTAACTACTTATATGTAAAGCAAATGAGTGCAACGATAATGTTTGCCACATACAAATATTGTCTAGCTCAGAGTGCCCCATCAATTAAATAAATTTCAAAGCGTGAACTCAACTAAAATATGATGGGGTGCGCGCTTTTTTATTTTAATAGCGCATATCAGCAACCAATGATATAAAATGTTCTCATATGATGAGATACGAACTTTTAATATTTGACTGCAAATTCACAGTAGTTGACTAAATTGAGATGGCTCAATTAAATGCTAATTACTATAGTCAACCATAGAGAGGCGGGATATTGAATTCAATAAGAATTCTATCCGGTCCTCTTTTTATATTCAGAAATGAAACAAAGTTTCATATACATGATAATCATATTCATGTAAACTAGAAGAGTACAAATTTTTAGGAGGGATTCTAGTGGAGGCAAATCATACAAATATTATTGAACTTAAGCATATCGATTTTCAATATCAAGGCGATGCAGCCTTCACACTGAACGACGTATCCTTTCAAATCCCTAAAAATAAATGGACTTCTATAGTTGGTCACAATGGCTCTGGAAAATCTACAATTGCTAAACTCATTGTTGGTATTGAAACGGCTACGAATGGTACGGTATATTTTAATCAATCACCGATTATTAACGAGGAGTTTAAAAATATACGTGAACACATAGGCATTGTCTTTCAAAACCCTGAGAACCAATTTGTTGGTTCAATTGTTAAATATGATGTTGCCTTCGGTTTGGAAAATCATTCTGTTCCCACAGAAAAAATGAAAGTCATCGTTGCTCGGGCGATTAGTGATGTTGGAATGACAGATTATGCTGACTATGAGCCACATTCACTATCAGGTGGTCAAAAACAACGTGTTGCTATTGCAGGCGTGTTAGCATTAAGCCCAACCGTGATTATTTTAGATGAAGCGACGTCTATGCTGGATCCTCAAGCTAAAAAATCATTATTAAGCTTGATTCAAGATGTCAAAGCAACGAAAGATGTGACAATTATATCTATTACACATGATTTAACTGAAGCACTTGAAGGAGATCATGTGATTGTCATGAATCACGGAACAGTTTATAAAGAAGGTAGCCCTAAAGCGATTTTCAAAGATATACATATGTTACAAGAACTTGGTCTAGATTTACCTTTTTCAATGAAAATGAATCAATTGCTAGGATTTGATGATCAGTTCATAACATATGAAGGGTTGGTAGAAAAGCTATGATAATTAAGTTTAATGATGTTGCTTATACCTATCAACGAGGCACACCTTATGAGTATAATGCATTAGAACATATAAATTTAACGATTGAACAAGGAAAGTACTACGCTATTGTAGGACAAACTGGAAGTGGAAAATCAACCTTAATTCAACATTTTAATGGGTTATTAAAACCAACAAACGGTTATATAGAGTATGATCAACTGACAATTACAGCAAAGACTAAAGATAAGTGGATTAGGCCTATACGACAAAAAGTTGGCCTAGTGTTTCAATTTCCTGAATCACAATTATTTGAGGACAATATTGAAAGAGAAATCGAGTTTGGACCTAAGAACTTTGGCATGAATGTTGAAGAAGTGAAGGAAAGAGCGTTTGATTTATTATTAGAGCTTGGTTTTCCAAGAAATGTTATGTCACTGTCACCCTTTCAAATGTCGGGGGGACAGATGCGTAAGATTGCAATTGTTTCTATATTAGCTATGGACCCAGATGTGATTGTGTTAGATGAACCTACAGCTGGTTTAGATCCAAAAAGTCGTCAACAAGTGATGGCGTTATTTAAAGAAATACAAATTAAGCAAAATAAAACAATCATCCTTGTGTCTCATGATATGAATGAAGTTGCAAAATATGCTGAAGAGATTATCGTGATGAATGATGGCAATATTGTTGAACAAGTGACACCTAAGGAACTGTTCAGACAAGTGAACCGATTAGAAGAATGGCATATAGCATTACCAGATGTCGTTCAATTACAACGTGATATTGAAATCAAACACGGCATTGAATTTAAGACAATCGCATTATCAGAAGATGAATTTGTAACGATGTATCAGGAGTGGCAACAACATGAAGAATAAATTAATTATAGGTAGATACTTGCCTAATAACTCAGTTATTCACCATCTAGATCCACGGGCTAAGGTCTTATTTGTATTTATGTTTATCATTCTAATCTTTTTTGCACATTCATTTGCAACGTTTGGTTGGATTATATTATTAATATTAGTATTTATGTTTTTAGCGAAGATTAAATTTTGGTTCCTAATTAAAGGTTTGACACCTATATTTATCTTTACGTTATTTACATTTGCAATGCATATCTTTTTCACACATGGTGGCACGCCGCTAGTAGATTACGGAATCATAAAAATTGATAGTGCCGGCATACTAGAAGGTATATTTATATCATTACGTCTGATTACTATTGTGATGGTTGCAACGATAATGACTTTATCTACAAGTCCGATTGATTTGACAGATGCTTTTGAAAAATTATTAACACCATTAAAATGGTTTAAGATACCTGTACATCAGCTAAGTATGATTATGTCAATCGCATTAAGATTTATTCCAACATTAATGGATGAATTAGATAAAATTATATTAGCCCAAAAATCACGTGGTTCTGAGCTTAGTTCAGGCGGACTAATGACACGTATTAAAGCATTTATACCCTTAATGATTCCGTTATTTATTTCAGCTTTTCAAAGGGCTGAGGAGTTAGCAATTGCTATGGAAGTGCGTGGTTATGATGCAAATGTAAAGCGAACAAGTTATAGAAAATTACAATGGCGAATGGCTGATACGATGTGCTTAATCAGTTTCGTTCCCATAGCTTTCGTATTATTCGTATTAAAATACATTGGAGTGTAATACAGTGCGTATACTCGTTAATATTTCTTATCAAGGAAGTCAATTTCTGGGTTTCCAAATTCAGCAACAAGGAAGAACGGTCCAACAACAATTCGAAAAAATATTAAAGCGTATGCATCGTCGCCATGTCCGAATTCATCCTTCTAGTCGCACTGACAGAGGTGTGCATGCATATGAACAGTTTTTTCACTTTGATACTGAATTAAACATTGAACCTAAGCAATGGAAGTATGCAATGAATCGTGCGTTACCAGACGATATATATGTGAATGATGTCCAACACGTCGATGATCAATTTCATTGTCGTTACGACTGTGTTGGTAAACGATATCGTTATAGAGTCTATCAAGGATCTCATCGTAATCCTTTTGAAAGTGGTCTAAAGACATTTATCAAAGAAGATTTAGATTATTCTAAAATGAACGAAGCTGCGAAGCATTTTATTGGAACACACGATTTTACAGGATTTTGTTCTCAAAAGACTGAAGTTGAAAGTAAAGTGCGAACGTTGTATCAAAGTGAAATCATCATAACCGATGAAGGCTTTGATTATGTAGTGACTGGATCCGGCTTCTTATATAATATGGTTCGCGTGTTAGTAGCGTTTTTAATTGAAGTTGGAAAAGGTAAGCGTAACCCTAATGAAGTACCGACATTATTAAATGAAAAAAATAGAGATAATGTACCATTTACTGCTCCGGCAGAAGGGCTTTATTTAGAGAATATATATCTCTCAGAAAAAGGCTTAACAACAGACTTTGGAGATAATATTAAAATTCATCGTAAAAAATCACTACAAAATGATTAAATTGCATTGACAAACGGAGCTATAAAATATAACATAGTTAACGGTATTGTTTTATATCCACCCCATGATAAGCCCCGGAAACTTATTGTGTTACAAGATATATAAGCAAATTATACAGGAATAAAATAAATGAACATTTACGCTTTGAAATCGTAACAGAATGAATAGATTGCAGGCCTCGTTCGTAGGTTCGACTGCGATACGTACCTGTAATCTAAAACGAAGCATTTATTTTTAGGAGGACAATTATTATGCGTCAAACATTTATGGCAAATGAATCAAACATTGAGCGCAAATGGTATGTTATTGATGCTGAAGGCCAAACATTAGGTCGTTTATCATCTGAAGTAGCATCTATCTTACGCGGTAAAAATAAAGTAACTTACACACCACACGTTGACACAGGTGATTATGTCATCATCATCAACGCTGCTAAAATCGAATTAACTGGTAAAAAAGAATCAGATAAAATCTATTACCGTCACTCAAATCACCCAGGTGGTATCAAATCAGTTACTGCTGGTGAATTAAAACGTAATAACCCAGAACGTTTACTTGAAACATCAATTAAAGGTATGTTACCAAGTTCACGTTTAGGTGAAAAACAAGGTAAAAAATTATTTGTATATGGTGGCGCTGAACATCCACACGCTGCACAACAACCAGAAAACTACGAGTTACGTGGTTAATTAGAAGGAGGAAATTACATTGGCACAAGTTGAATATAGAGGCACAGGCCGTCGTAAAAACTCAGTAGCACGTGTACGTTTAGTACCAGGTGAAGGTAATATTACAGTTAACGAACGTGACGTACGTGAGTACTTACCATTCGAATCATTAATCTTAGACTTAAACCAACCATTTGATGTTACAGAAACTAAAGGTAACTATGATGTATTAGTTAACGTACACGGTGGTGGTTTCACTGGACAAGCACAAGCTATCCGTCACGGAATCGCACGTGCATTATTAGAAGCAGATCCTGAATACAGAGGTTCATTAAAACGCGCAGGTCTATTAACTCGTGACCCACGTATGAAAGAACGTAAAAAACCAGGTCTTAAAAAAGCACGTCGTTCTCCACAATTCTCAAAACGTTAATTGCCAAAGCTGTTACGAATTTATTCGCTTACAGATTTGGTACGCAAATTGCGTCAGCAAGTTGTGTTCCATTAGAACGATTAAAGCACTTCTCAATTTTGAGAAGTGCTTTTTTTATGCATAAAAGGGAGTGGGACAGAATTCTTTTTAAATTCGTTGTCCACTCCCAGCTTGCTTTGCTTGTAGAATTTCTTGATGAAATTCTCTTTGCTAGGGTCCCGACCCCAACTTGCTTAGCTTGTAAAATCATTTTCGTGATTTTTTGTGTTGGGGCCCCGCCCACCTCCGCAAGGGTGACTAGAACTGATAAAAGCTTGAATTAAGCGCCTTCTCAGTTCAGTCAGCTACTGCGAATTTGAAAAAATAGCTTAATTATATTATTTATGTCCCAGCCTCTTTGAATTATCTTTTTACTTTTTAAATACTTCTTCGACGACCTCTGTCATATCATTATGAATGACTAATTCTGCTTTTCTATCGTATGGTGTTTTATCTCGATTAATGATAACTAAATGATCACCAGTAAAGTTAGAAATAAAACCAGCTGCTGGTTGTACAACAAGTGATGAACCTAATACAATCACAGTATCTGCCTTTTGAATTTTATCAAGCGCACGGAAAACAGTTGGTTGATCCAACATTTCACCATATAAGACAATGTCTGGTCGAATAACGTCACCACATGATTCACAATATCTTAATTCATGATCCATGACATAAGATTTTGTGTATTCCTCACCACACTTAATACAATAGAATCGATTGAGTGTGCCATGAATTTCATCGATATTTTGACTTCCTGCATCTTCATGTAAGCCATCAATGTTTTGAGTGATGACACCCAAAGATTTACCTTCTTTTTCTAACTCTGCAATCCATTCATGAACAATATTAGGTTTTTTATCAGCTACAAGTAAACGCTTATGATAAAAATCAATAAAGCTTTCTTTATTATCATTAAGATGGTCAATACTTAATAAATATTCTGGAGAATAGCCATCTTTGGATATTTCATCAAATAATCCACCCATTGAGCGAAAATCTGGAATTCCACTTGCAACAGAGACACCAGCGCCCGTAAAGAAGACAATATGATTTGATTTATCTACAATTTCTTTTAACTTTTCGATCTTATTACTCATTCTAAACACTCCATATACACAAATTGATTCTAACTTTTGATAGAATTATTTTTAATATTTCTTATATACTTATTACAACATACTATCAGATATACTTTCTAGAAATTGCTTTCTAAATATAAGATTTAAATGTAAGCGCATTGATAAAAATGTTAGAGTTCACTAGATTTATAGTATAAAATTAATATGTGCGAATTAATTTTAATAAATTCAAGTATCCAATGTATTTCATTTACTTGAAAATGTGATGTGGGAAGTGAAGAGTTGAATGAATAAATACGATCGTTTAGATGAAATAATTAAACTCGTAAATCAAAGAGGCACTGTTAGAACTAATGAGATTGTAGAAGAATTAAATGTATCGGATATGACAGTAAGACGTGATTTAGCTGAACTTGAAGAAAAAGGATTACTTACCAAAATTCATGGGGGCGCAAGAAGTAATGCTATGTTTCAATTTAAAGAGAAGTCACATCAAGAGAAACACACACACAATATAGAAGAAAAACGAAACGTTGCACGAAAAGCCATTCATTTAATTGAAGAAAACGATACGATTTTTCTTGGACCTGGTACGACAATAGAATGTTTAGCCGAAATCATGGAGCTAAAATCACTAACAGTTATCACAAATTGTTTTCCAGTGTTTAAAATATTGTTTGAAAAAAGATCAATTGATTTTAAAGTTTATTTACTTGGTGGGGAAATGAGAGATTTAACTGAATCATTTGTAGGAGAAATGGCTAATACTCTACTGAAAACAAAGCGATTTAGTAAGATGTTCTTTAGTTGTAATGGCATAAAAGATATCGATGTCCTAACTTCGACAATTGATGAAGCGTATACTCAACAATTGGCTTTAGAGCGATCAGTTGAAAAGTACTTACTAATAGACTCATCAAAATTAGGGAAAGAAGACTTTACCCAATTGTGTAGGTTAGACGATTTAACTGCAGTCATCATTGATAAGGTCGATGTTGATAACATAGAGAAATTAAAATTACATACTGAAGTGATTGAGTAAATTACACTTTAAGCCTGATATTGTTTGAAATTAAACAATATTAGGCTTTTTTATATTTCAAAAATATAAATAAACATAAAACAAAACATTTTTGTTTAAAACAACTAATTATCAAACAATATTCAAACATTTATTGTTGATTATTTGTTTGTTTATGTTTATAATTTAAACATAAAGAGTTGAAAGCGCTTTTTCATAATATAAAGATAGACACATATATGTGAATCAATTTATTAAAGGAGAATGGTTATGACAGTTATTATTGGTTCAGATGTAGACGGTAAACGACTCAAAGAAGTAGTCAAAACATTTTTAAAAGAGAATAATCATGAAGTATTAGATGTAACAGAAGGTAAAGATGTTGACTTTGTTGATTCAACATTAGCCGTTGCGCAAGAAGTTCAAAAGAATGATGAGAATTTAGGCATTGCAATTGATGCTTATGGCGCAGGAAGTTTCATGGTCGCTACGAAAATCAAAGGAATGATTGCAGCAGAAGTTTCAGATGAAAGATCTGCTTATATGACACGTGGTCATAATAATGCTCGTATGATTACGATGGGTTCAGAAATTGTTGGAGATATGCTTGCTAAGCATGTTGCTAAAGAATTTGTAAATGGACACTATGACGGTGGTCGTCATCAAATCCGTGTAGATATGTTAAATAAAATGTGCTAAATAGGAGGACTTTAAAATGAAAATAGCTATTGGTTGCGATCATATTGTAACAGACACAAAAATGGCAGTTTCAAAACATTTAAAAGAACAAGGACATGAAGTAATTGATGTAGGAACATATGACTTTACACGAACACACTATCCAATTTTTGGTAAAAAAGTGGGTGAAGCTGTAACAAGCGGTGAAGCGGATTTAGGTGTATGTATTTGCGGAACAGGTGTTGGTATTAGTAACTCTGCTAACAAAGTACCAGGCGTACGTACTGCTTTAGTTCGTGATATGACAACAGCGCTTTATTCAAAAGAAGAATTAAATGCGAATGTTGTTAGTTTTGGTGGAAAAATCGTAGGTGAATTATTCATTTTTGATATTGTAGATGCTTTCATCAAAGCGGAATATAAACCAAGCGAAGAGAATAAAAAATTAATAGCTAAAATTGAGCATTTAGAAGCACATAATGATAAACAAGCTGATCCTCATTTCTTCGATGAATTTTTAGAAAAATGGGACAAAGGTGAATATCACGATTAAGGGTGACAATCTATGATTCTAACGTTAACACTAAATCCTTCGATAGATATTTCATATTCTCTAGACCATTTAAGTCTTGATACAGTAAATCGTGTTAATAACACGATAAAAACTGCGGGAGGCAAAGGTTTAAATGTAACTCGTGTTTTATCAGAATATGGTGAAGATGTGACAGCAAGCGGTTTCTTAGGTGGCAAGTTGGGCGAATTTATAGAGCAACAATTGAATGCCAATCAAATTAATCATCACTTTTTTAAGATTAATGAAGAAACACGAAATTGTATTGCTATTCTTCATGAGGGACAACAGACTGAGATTCTTGAACAAGGACCTTCAATCACTGAGCTAGAAGCGTCAGAATTTAAAACGCATTTGGCCAAATTATTAACAAAAGCTAACGTCATTGCGATGTCTGGTAGCTTACCAAGAGGATTGAAGTCGGATTATTATGCCGATTTAATTCAATTAGCCGAACAGCATCAGAAATTGACTATCTTAGATAGTTCAGGTCAATCTTTGTTAGATGTTTTGCTAAGTGATTATAAACCAACTGTAATCAAACCTAACATCGATGAGTTGGCACAATTGTTACAAACGAAAGTAACCTCAGAAATTGAGTGTCTAAAAGATGCAGTTAATCAACCCATATTTGATGGTATAGCGTGGATTATCGTTTCACTGGGAAGCGAAGGTGCATTCGCCAAACATCATAACAACTACTATAAAGTAAATATTCCTCGCATAGATGTGGTGAATCCTGTTGGCTCAGGTGATTCAACTGTAGCAGGTATTGCATCAGGTTTAATTCATCAAGATGAGGATGACGTACTATTAAAAAAAGCCAATGCATTTGGAATATTAAATGCAATGGAAAGTCAAACTGGACATATTGATGTACATAAATTTGACGAAATATTCCAACAAATTGAAGTTATAGAGGTGTAATTAATGACTAAATCACAACAAAAATTAGCATCAATAGAGCAATTGAGTAATCAAGAAGGCGTTATCTCAGCTTTAGCGTTTGACCAACGTGGTGCTTTAAAAAGAATGATGGCTGAGCATCAAACAGAAGAACCAACTGTTGAACAAATTGAACAACTAAAAGTATTAGTATCTGAAGAATTAACACAATATGCTTCGTCAATTTTATTAGACCCTGAATATGGTCTTCCAGCATCTGAAGCGCGTAATAAAGACTGTGGATTATTATTAGCTTACGAAAAAACAGGTTATGACGTAAATGCTAAAGGACGTTTACCAGACTGCCTAGTTGAATGGTCAGCAAAACGTTTAAAAGAACAAGGCGCTAACGCGGTTAAATTTTTACTTTACTATGATGTTGATGATTCGGAAGACATTAATATTCAAAAGAAAGCATATATTGAAAGAATCGGATCTGAGTGTGTAGCAGAAGATATCCCATTCTTCTTAGAAGTACTTACTTATGATGATAATATTCCGGATAATAAAAGTGCTGAATTCGCGAAAGTAAAACCTCGTAAAGTAAATGAAGCTATGAAATTATTTTCCGAAGAACGATTTAATGTAGATGTACTTAAAGTTGAAGTACCGGTAAATATGAACTTTGTAGAAGGATTTACAGAAGGTGAAGTTGTTTATAGCAAAGAAGAAGCGGTGCAACATTTCCGTGATCAAGAAGCTTCAACACATTTACCATATATCTATTTAAGTGCTGGTGTTTCTGCAGAATTATTCCAAGAAACATTGAAATTTGCACATGAAGCTGGTGCGAAATTTAATGGTGTACTTTGTGGACGTGCTACTTGGTCAGGCGCAGTAAAAGTGTATATCGAAGAAGGCGAAGCAGCTGCGCGTAAATGGTTACGCACTACTGGATTCAAAAATATTGATGATCTTAATAAAGTATTAAAATCAACTGCAACATCATGGAAATCAAAATAAATCATTTAAAGGGGGCACATCATAATGAATAGAGAAGAAGTGCAATTACTAGGGTTTGAAATTGTAGCATATGCTGGAGATGCACGTTCAAAATTATTAGAGGCATTAACTGCAGCTAAAAATGGTGAGTTAGATAAAGCAGAGCAATTAACTGAAGAAGCAAACGAATGTATTGCAAATGCACATAAAGCGCAAACAAGTTTGTTAGCTAAGGAAGCACAAGGTGAAGATATCGCATACAGCGTTACAATGATGCACGGTCAAGACCATTTAATGACAACACTACTATTAAAAGATTTAATGAAACATCTATTAGAATTATATAGAAGAGAGAGTTGAATGCTATGAACAAATTAATTGCCTGGATTGAGAAAGGAAAACCGTTCTTTGAAAAAATATCTCGTAATATTTATTTAAGAGCTATTCGTGATGGATTTATCGCAGCAATCCCAATTATCTTATTCTCTAGTATCTTTATTTTAGTTACCTATGTTCCTAACGTGTTTGGTTTCACATGGAGTAAAACAATGGAAGGAATTCTAATGAAACCATACAACTATACGATGGGAATTGTTGGTTTTATAGTAGCAGGTACGACTGCTAAATCATTGACTGATTCATTTAACCGGAAATTGGATAAAACAAATCAAATTAACTTTATCTCAACTATGATGGCAGCAATGTGTGGCTTTTTATTCCTAGCAGCGGATCCTGCAAAAGATGGTGGATTCTTAAGTGGGTTTATGGGAACGAAAGGTTTATTAACAGCATTTCTATCAGCATTTATTACAGTGATTGTATATAACTTCTTTATCAAACGTGAAATTACAATCAAAATGCCGAAAGAAGTTCCACCTAACATTTCGCAAGTGTTCAAAGATATATTTCCTCTATCAGCAGTAATCATTATTTTATATGCGTTAGATTTAATTGTGAGAGCTACTGTACATACGAATGTAGCCAATGGCGTATTAAAATTATTTGAACCATTGTTTACTGCAGCAGATGGTTGGGTTGGTGTAACTATTATTTTTGGTGCCTTTGCATTCTTCTGGTTCGTAGGTATTCATGGTCCATCAATCGTGGAACCTGCGATAGCAGCAATTACTTATGCCAACCTTGAAGCGAACTTACATTTAATTCAAGCAGGTGAGCATGCAGATAAAGTTATTACACCTGGTACCCAAATGTTCGTTGTAACAATGGGTGGTACAGGTGCAACATTAGTAGTACCTTTTATGTTCATGTGGCTAACGAAATCAAAACGTAATAAAGCGATTGGTAGAGCATCTGTAGTACCTACATTCTTTGGTGTCAATGAACCAATTTTATTTGGGGCACCTTTAGTGTTAAACCCAGTGTTCTTTATTCCATTTATCTTTGCCCCAATTGCAAACGTATGGATCTTTAAGTTCTTCGTAGATGTATTAGGAATGAACAGTTTTAGTATCTTCTTACCATGGACTACACCAGGTCCATTAGGTATCGTGATGGGTACTGGTTTTGCATTTTGGTCATTTTTACTTGCTATCGTCTTAATTGTAGTAGATGTAATTATTTACTACCCATTTGTAAAAGTGTATGATGAACAAATTTTAGAAGAAGAATTAGGAAATAAAACTGCTAATAATGAGTTGCAAAACAAAGTAGCAGCAAACTTTGATACTAAAAAAGCAGATGCCATCCTAGCATCAGCTGGTGCGACTGATACAAGTCATTCTCAAACAGGTCGAGATGAAGAAATCAATAAGAATGAAACGCAACAAAGTAACATCACAGAACAAACCAATGTACTTGTTCTATGTGCTGGTGGAGGAACTAGCGGTCTATTAGCTAACGCTTTAAATAAAGCAGCTGAAGACTATAATGTTCCTGTTAAAGCAGCAGCAGGCGGTTATGGTGCGCATATGGATATTATGAAAGATTATCAATTAATTATTTTAGCGCCTCAAGTTGCTTCAAACTATGAAGATATCAAACAAGATACAGATCGATTAGGTATTAAATTAGCAAAAACACAAGGTGTTGAATATATTAATTTAACTCGAGATGGCAAAGCAGCATTAGACTTCGTTCAACAACAATTTGAAAAATAAATAGGAGATGAAAGTATAATGAAAAAATTACCAGAAGATTTTATATTCGGTGGTGCGACAGCGGCTTATCAAGCAGAAGGCGCGACTCACACAGATGGAAAAGGTCGTGTAGCATGGGACACGTATCTTGAAGAAAACTATTGGTATACAGCTGAACCAGCAAGTGATTTTTACAATAAATATCCTATTGATTTAGAATTAAGTGAAAAATTTGGTGTGAATGGTATTCGTATTTCGATTGCATGGTCACGTATATTCCCTGACGGATATGGTGAAGTTAATCCTAAAGGTGTAGAATACTATCATAATTTATTTAAAGAATGTCATAAAAGACATGTAGAGCCATTTGTAACATTGCATCACTTTGATACGCCTGAAACATTGCACAGTGACGGTGACTTCTTAAATCGTAAGACAATCGATTATTTTGTGGCATATGCAAAATTCTGTTTTGAAGAATTTCCAGAGGTTAATTATTGGACGACATTTAATGAAATTGGACCTATTGGTGATGGCCAATATTTAGTAGGTAAATTCCCACCAGGAATTAAGTATGACTTTGCTAAAGTGTTTCAATCACACCACAACATGATGGTCGCACATGCAAAAGCTGTGAAGTTATTTAAGGATAATGGCTATAGTGGTGAAATTGGAGTCGTACACGCATTGCCAACTAAATACCCTTATGATCCAACAAACCCAGAAGATGTTAGAGCAGCTGAATTAGAAGATATCATTCACAATAAATTTATCTTAGATGCAACTTATCTTGGTAAATATTCTCGTGAAACTATGGAAGGCGTTCAACACATTTTATCTGTTAATGGTGGTAAATTAGATATACCAGAAGAAGATTATAAAATATTGGATGCGGCCAAAGATTTAAATGACTTCTTAGGTATCAATTACTACATGAGTGATTGGATGAGAGGTTATGAAGGTGAATCTGAAATTACGCATAATGCCACAGGTGATAAAGGTGGTTCTAAATATCAACTCAAAGGTGTAGGTCAACGTGAATTTGATGTTGATGTACCCCGTACTGATTGGGACTGGATGATTTATCCAAAAGGATTATATGATCAAATCATGCGTGTAGTTAAAGATTATCCAAATTATCATAAAATCTACATTACTGAGAATGGACTTGGATACAAAGACCAATTTGATGAAGAACGTAAAACGGTAGATGATGACGCTCGTATAGATTATGTGAAAAAACATCTTGAAGTCATTTCTGATGCTATTCGTGATGGAGCCAATGTAAAAGGTTACTTCTTATGGTCATTAATGGACGTCTTCTCATGGTCAAATGGTTATGAAAAACGATATGGTCTATTTTATGTCGATTTTGAAACACAAGAACGTTATCCTAAGAAGAGTGCATATTGGTACAAAGAACTAGCGGAAAGTAAGGAAATTAAATAAGATCCGGACAGAAATTAAAAAAATTTCGTAGTTCCGCCTCAAAACTATTATATTCAATCAATTAGGGCAGAGAAAATGCTTATATCAAGCTGATCTCTGTCCTATTTCTTTAATAATAGTTTAATCCTATTACTACAATAAATTAGCAATTTATATTTAGTTCATTAACAAGCGTATTTAAATTTACTAACTAGCTTAATTTTCATATTTATAACAATATCATTTATACTTATAGAAAACCTATTGGAGTATGATATTATGAGCACTTTTAAAACCATTATTTTTAGTTTAATTATAAGCGTATTGATATTTACGATAGTTGGTTGTCAAACAAATAGTAATCATTCATCTAATTATCAGAATAATGATCAAAAGCAGGTTGCAACATTGTTTATGCATGGGTATGGAGGAACGAATCATTCCGAAAAATATATGGTCAATCAAGCAGTAAATAAAGGTGTGACTAAGGATGTTGTTACAGCAAATGTTTCAACCAATGGAGAAGTTCAGTTTAGAGGCAATATCTCGAAGAGGTCAAACAATCCAATTATCAAAATATTATTTGAAGATAATAAAAATGGGGATGTAGCTCAAAATGCCAAAAATATTAAAAATGTACTCACTCAAATGAAAGAAAAATATCATATAGAGCATTATAATTTCGTAGCACATTCAATGGGGAATTTATCATTTGCTTACTTTATGAAATATTATGGAAATGACAATGAATTGCCTCAACTTCAAAAAGAAGTAAACATAGCTGGTACATATAATGGTGTTTTAAATTTAAATGAAAAAGTAAATGAAATATCTGTTGATAAAAACGGTAAACCGAGTAAAATGAACGCAAATTATAAAGAATTATTAGGTCTTAAAAATAGTTATAATCATAAAAATATAGAAGTGTTAAATATTTATGGTGACTTACAAGATGGTACACATTCAGATGGAAGTGTATCAAATAGTTCGTCACGCTCCTTAAAATATTTGTTAGGTGATAGTCCTAAAACTTATAGAGAATCTAAATATACAGGAAAAGAAGCGCAACACAGTGCGCTACATCATAATAGAGAAGTATCAGATGAAATCATAAAATTTTTGTGGGAATAAAGTGTCACAATAATAGTTGTCAAATTGTAACGCCAGACACGATGATTTTATTGTGAGGTGTTAGCGATGAGTTGAATTAATTCTAGTCTAGCTTCTTCTCCAAACACGTGAGGCATAATCATGATTTCATCTACATGATACGTTTCTATTAATTGAGTTAATTTTATTCGTACTTCATTAGGTAGGCCACTAATAACACGACGCTTGTTTTGTTCAATTTTTTTTAATTCACTCGAAGTATAATGACGGTGTTGCGCAGTAATAATTGATGGGTAAGATTTTGGTTGATTGAGATAATTGATACGCAAAAGCCATAAATGTAGGGCATCTAATAAATCAGCAACTTTATTAGACGTTTGAGCTGTAACTACAAATGTAGACAGAATAACATAAGGTTTCTTTGATTCTGATATGTCATTCAATTGATTGTATCGATGTCGATAATAGCTGATAAGATGATTAAGTTTATCTTGTGGTTGTCCCATATATGCAATTACAAAAGGTAACCCTTTTTGCGCAGCTAATTCTGCACTGCGTTTGCTCATTCCTAAAATAAACATATCAGGTGAGTCATCAATTTGAGGTGTTGCATATATAGACATATATCGATGCGGTTCATCATATTGGTTACTAAAGTAGTGTCGCAAATCATCTATTTGATTGTCTAGAGTGGGCTTTTTGCTTTTATACTCATTAAGCGCTTCATTTACTTGCTTAAAACTTGGTGAACGACCTAAACCCATATCTATTCTGTGAGGGTGACATGCTGACATTATTTTAAATTGTTCAGCCACTTTATAAGCACTATAATGAGGTAACATTACGCCACCACTACCAATCTTTATCGTTTGCGTATGTTCTAGTAACATCATCATTACAATTTCTGGTGCACTAGATGCGACCGAAAAAACATTATGATGTTCAGCAACCCAAAATCGTGTATAACCTAATTTCTCAGCAGTTTGAGCTAACGTTATACTATGCTTAAATGCATCGTGGGCATTGCTATTTTCAAAAATTGGAACATAATCTAAAATGCTTAATTTCAATTGTAAATATGCTCCTTTCAAAAGTAATAATAAGTTAGATAAATTGTATTAGTATTGTAAAATGAAGCCATCTATATTGCTATCTATTTGTTTATAATATTATACTTAGTTAAAACATTAGCATAGTTAAAGGTGGCGTTAAATCAATGAAAGTAATTGGATTTGAACAACCATTTCATTTATCAGAAGGCAATTTATTTAAAACTTACGCGTTAGATATTCCAAAACCAAAGGCACATGAATTATTAGTTAAAATACAATCTATCAGTGTTAATCCAGTAGATACGAAACAACGTTTGACGGAGGTATCAAAAGTACCTCGTGTATTAGGTTTTGACGCAGTCGGTTATGTTGAATCTGTTGGAAGCGACGTTCGTATGTTTGAGGAAGGTGACATTGTATATTATTCTGGCTCACCCGATCAAAATGGATCAAACGCAACATATCAAATCATTGATGAAAGATTAGTTGCTAAGGCGCCTCAAAATATTAGCTTCGAGCAAGCTGCAAGTTTACCATTGACTGGTATAACTGCATCCGAGACATTGTTTGATGTATTTGGCATTTCACATAATCCTGAAGAAAATAAAGGGAAATCATTGTTAATCATTAATGGGGCAGGAGGTGTAGGTAGTATTGCGACACAAATTGCTAAGGCTTATGGTCTACACGTTATAACGACTGCATCACGTGACGAAACCATTCATTGGACTAAGGACATGGGTGCTGACATTGTCCTCAATCACAAAGAATATTTAGTTAAGCAATTTAAAGCGCAAGGCATTGAATTAGTAGATTACGTCTTTTGTACATTCGATACAGATATGTATTATGACACAATGATTGGATTAGTGAAGCCAAGAGGTCATATTGCAACGATAGTAGCATTTCAAAATAAACAAGATTTAAATGCTTTGAAACCTAAAAGTTTAACTTTCTCACATGAATTTATGTTTGCAAGACCATTGAATCAAACGGATGATATGATTAGACATCATGAATATTTAGAAGATATTACTAAGAAAATTGAGCAACATGTATATAAACCAACTACAACGAGAGTAATAGAGGGCTTAACGGCTGATAACCTATATCAAGCACATCAATTATTAGAATCAAATTCAATGATTGGTAAATTAGTTATTCGTCTAACGCAATAACTTAAATATATAAATAATTTAATTGTAATAGAAATATGAATAATTGGCGTTTATTCCTGTTGAAAAAGGCAATAGGTATAAACGTCATTTTATTTTGACCAAAATTGAATAAACAATATTTGTTGAAAGGAGTATATGATGCGAAAAAAGTCGATTAGTTTAGTGTTTTGGACAGCATTAGCTATTTGTACACTATTTGTTATATACGGTGCTATTTTTCCTAAACAATTAGAGATAGGAACCCAAAACATTACTACATTTATAGCGAAGCATTTCTCATGGTACTACTTATTGCTAGTTTTACTTATATTCTTTGTCTGCGTCTATTTATTATTTTCAAGATATGCGTCGATTACACTTGGTGAAGAAGGTGAAGATCCTGAATTTTCTCTTCCATCATGGTTTGCTATGTTATTTAGTGCTGGTATGGGGATTGGATTGGTATTTTGGACTACTGCTGAACCGATCAGTCATGCGTTTACGTTAACGCCTATACATAAAGCAGGTAGTCAGACGGCTATTAATGATGCCTTTCAATTTGCATTCTTCCATTGGGGTGTACATGCATGGGCTGTATATGGAATTGTGGCTTTAGTCTTTGCATACTTTAGTTTCCATAAAGGATATCCTGGCTTAGTAAGTGCAACACTAGTCCCTATATTTGGTGAAAAATCTATGAAGGGACCTTTAGGTGGCGCAATTGATGTGTTAGCTGTTATTGCAACAGTTACTGGCGTTGCAGCAACACTTGGGTTTGGGGCGCTTCAAATCAATGAAGGCTTAAATTTCCTGTTTAATATCCCTAATAATTTTGGTACTCAGGTTATATTAATTATTATTGCGACAGCTTTGTTTACTTGGTCAGCATGGTCTGGTATAGATAAAGGAATTAAAACACTCAGCAACGTAAATATGCTATTAGCATTTATTGTATTAATAGGATTATTTATAGTGGGGCCAACACTTTATATCCTAAACACATTTACAAATGGATTAGGTAATTATATCTTTAATTTCTTTAATATGAGCTTACGTATTCCAATGAATGGTGGAGAAAAATTCCAATGGCTTCAAAACTGGACTATTTTCTATTGGGCCTGGTGGGTATCATGGGCACCCTTCGTCGGTATCTTTATAGCAAGAGTTTCAAGAGGACGTACGATTAAAGAATTTATTCTCGGTGTATTATTTGTTCCAGCACTTGTATGTTTCTTTTTCTTTGCAGTTTTCGGCGCATCAGCGGTGTATTTACAAGATAAAGGTATTGCTAATATTGCAAAAGAAGCAACAGAAACAGCAACCTTTGCTACTTTAGAACATTATCCACTAGGATTTATTTTAAGTATTGTCACTTTAGTCGTAATTATGATTTTCTTTGTGACATCAGCAGATTCAGCAACCTATGTATTAGGCATGTTAAGTTCAAAAGGTGATATTAATCCAGCCTCATTTGTCAAAGTAAGTTGGGGTATAATACTAGCATTATTTGCCATGATTATGATTTATACCGGTGGTACACAAGCAATTCAAAACTTACTTATTATAGCCGCTTTACCCTTTTCAGTTGTCATAATATTAATGATTTGGTCATTATTTAAATCGTTAAGTATAGATCATCCAAGAACGTCTAATAAATTTCCAAATATATTGCAGTATAAAACGTCGAAGCAAAAAGAAATAAAAAAATAGGAATGAAATATATGTTTTCACTGTGCTAAATTTGGGAATACTCTTTGTAGAAAGTAAAAATTTAATAAATATTTAAATAATTATATTAATAATTTTGAATTAATGTTTTGAATAATATTTATAGGGTATTAATTCGTATACAATAATTCAACAATAACTTAGGAGGTGCGTACGAGGTGAAAAGACTAAAAAACTTTATCCTCGGCCTATTAATAGTTGCTATTGTTGGATTCCTATTGTTTATGTACATAAAAGATAGTCGAATAACAAAATATCAAGACTACTTCCTACAATTCAATTGGTTCCAACCACTATTAATTGGTTTGGCTGCATTACTTATATTGATAGGCTTAATATTAGTATTCAGCATATTTAAACCAACATATAGAAAACCAGGATTATACAAAGATTATGATGATGGTCATATTTATGTATCTCGTAAAGCAGTCGAAAAATCAGCTTACGATACAATTACTAAATACGATCAAGTAAGACAACCTAACGTTGTTGCGAAACTTTATAATAAGAAAAATAAATCTTACATCGATATTAAGGCTGACTTCTTAGTACCTAATGATGTACAAGTTAAGTCTTTAACTGAAAGTATTCGTTCAGACATTAAACATAATGTTGAGCATTTTACTGAATTACCAGTTAGAAAACTTGAAGTGAATGTCAGAGATCAAAAAACAGCTGGCCAACGCGTTCTGTAAGGGAGGGATAACATGGCTGATAATAATAATCAAAATGGACAAGATGGAAGTCAACAAATCATTGACTTTATTAAATCTTACAAATGGCGAATCATTGGTTTCTTTGCATTTTTAATTATAGCAATCTTATTCCTAACTTTAGGATTTTGGAAAACAATTTTAGTTATCGTATTATGTTTAATCGGAATCGGTGTTGGGTATATTAAAGACCGTACACAGGATTTCATGAATTTTTTAAATAGATGGAGTTAACCTATTTATTTGAGAACACATTATTAAAAGACTAAAAAATAATATATAGATAAAAGGAGAATGTAATATGTCAGTAGAAAACAATAATAACAAAGCTAAACAAGCGTATAACAATCAAACAGGAGTTAATGAAAAAGAAAGAGAAGAACAACAAAAACAAGCAGAACAATACAGACAACAAAATGAACAACAACAATTTGAAAACAAATTAACATTTTCAGATGAAGTTGTTGAAAAAATCGCAGGCATCGCAGCTCGTGAAGTTAAAGGTATCTTAGATATGAAAGGCGGTTTCGCTGATAACTTCACTAATGCATTTTCAAGTGGTAACAACGTAACAACAGGTGTTTCTGTTGAAGTTGGCGAAAAACAAGCAGCAATTGACTTAAAAGTAATTTTAGAATATGGTGAATCTGCACCAAAAATCTTCCGTAAAGTTACTGACTTAGTTAAAGAACAAGTTAAATACATCACTGGCTTAGAAGTAGTAGAAGTGAACATGCAAGTAGATGATGTGATGACTAAAAAAGAATGGCAACAAAAAAACGAAAAAAATAATAACAACAACAATAACAATTCTGAAAGATCAGGATTACAATAAGTATAAATTTAACCCTTTAGGTTGTGTTCACATCCTAAAGGGTTTTTTGTATCATTTTATTTGTTCAAACGATTGGTCATTTTATTTATGTAATGGATTACTTACTTTAATGTAAGTATAGTGATGTGCTTCATCCTCTAAACGCATTGTAGTCACGCATTTATAATCTATAACTTCATCAAACATGACTTTTTTAATTTGAGATATGCGATTTGTGTCAACGTTTGTTAATTGATTTAGAATATGATGAATGATATTTCCAACACTATTCCATAATGTAGCTTCAAACTTGTCGTCATCGATAAACTTAGAAACGGTCAATATAAGTTCACCTATATGATTTTGAACAGTCGAGTAAAATACTTTATTAAATACTGTAGTTTTAGAATCGGTTAGTATTCTAGATTTTTCGTGAAAATGCTCAGTCACATAACCAGCTTCATTTAATTGTTGTTCATCGATTCGTAAACCTTCAAAGTCACGAATATATATGGTACGCAATCGGCCATCAGTATTAAATGTTGCAATTGAATTTTGTAAATGTGCTTCTAATGCAATACCATATTTCACATATAAAGGCATGACGATACCCAACAGTTGAGAAATATAGTCGGTTAGCCATTCGTGTGCTGCAACGTCTAAACTATCCTTTACATAATTCGTTTTATAGCGCTGAATTAAACTGATTATCGGCGGTTCTTCATTATTTTTATAAGTAGCCACTAAACTCGATGGAATAATAGGCACACTATCATTGTCTATTAGATTATAAATATTATCTCTAAAAAGGGTCCCTAATTGTTCACTACGATCTGTTTGTATAGCCTCAGCGTCATTTGAATTATAAAAGTGAATGCCAGCAAATTCATTTAAAATACCAGTTCTATAGTATGTGAAATCTGCATCTTGTTCTAGAATGTCATTTAAAATACGAGTCACTAAAGGACCATTGTGTGTGGTCTGTTCAGATAAAGTTCTAATTTCACCAGTAATATGCACATTAGTAGATAATTTGATATGTGGCAAAGTTACAGGATATTTTGGCATTAATGTTCTGAATGATAATCCAGCATAATATGGCAGTTCTACGTTTAATGGAATCATTAAATGATGCTTTAATTCTTCTTCGTATTGATGTAGTAATATATTATGAAACTGCCATGGGTGGACAATCATCAAATCATAATCATCTAGATTACTAAAACCAGTACATTCATTTTCAATGCGTTGATAGAGTTCTGGAAAGTGGGATTTTAGTTCATCATTATACGTAAGCGATAACGTTTTTGTTTTAGCAATACTTTGATGAATTAGTACACATTTTAAATTAATTTCTTTATTATATTCAGAACTATATTTAATATTTTCATTAGCATTTAGCCCTTTACGTAATTTAGCACCAGGATGAAGCGGATGACCTTCGATAACAGCCTGCTCCGAACGTAAATAACTATCTTGTTCATTAAAAATAATGTCCAATAATGGTTCGTTTGCATGTTGCATCTCATAAGCTTGATAAGCAAGTGCTAACGCCATGTTTGCAACACTATTCTCCATATCATCCTTAAATTGTGAACTTGCTTCATTATCTAACGCTGGATTTTCTTTTAAAATGCTAGCCAATATTTCATTTGGATGCAATATACGACAAAATTGGTTACTATGTTTAGCGCGATAATAAAACGGGCCTTCAACATCCACACGTCCAAAAGCATGTTTACCAGTAATACGTGCAAAGATATATTTATCCTCTTGTGGAAAATACACGCGCATCATTTGGTGTTGTCCATCGATGGGACAGTCTTCGATATCATTGGACCACATGATGACACTATTTGATTGAGCGTTAACTAAATTCTCTCTGTAGAGTGATGTAATTAAACGTTGTGAGATTTTATCTCGTGCAATGAGTAACTCATTTTTAAAGTAGCTAACTAAGTGGGGTAACGCTTGTTCTAAATAGTTTAACGCGCCTAATTCTTCCTCAGTTAACTGTATGTTTTTATTATGTATTGAAATTAAATGATTCATATGGCACCTCAAATTCATTTTACAAAAATCTAAAACATTTGTATAATCCATAATATCGATAATGATATTCATTATCAATTATAAATATTATTATAAATAAGTAGGTGGAATACTGTGGCGAAATTTTTCTTCTCTAGTTCCTTTTTATTATTTCTAGGGAATTGGATAGGACAAATTGGCTTGAATTGGTATGTGCTTACTAGTTATCATAACGCAGTCTATTTAGGATTGGTTAATTTTTGCCGACTCGTACCGATTTTGTTATTAAGTGTCTGGGCTGGCGCTATTGCAGACAAGTTTGACAGAGGGAAATTACTTAAAATAACTATTTCATCCTCATTTATAGTGACAGGCATACTATGTGCTTGTACGTTTCTATTAGCTAAAGTTCCAATTAGTATCATTCTGATTTATGCGACACTTAGAGGTATGATTAATGCGACGGAAACACCAATAAGACAGGCTGTATTACCTGATTTATCTAGTCGATTAAATACGAGTCAAGCTGTTTCATATCATTCTTTCATCATCAACATTTGTCGTTCAATCGGTCCAGCGATTGCAGGACTTATTTTATCTATTTACCATGCACCGGCTACCTTTCTTGCTCAAACGGCATGTTACTGCATTGCGACACTTTTATGTTTGCCATTAACGTTTAAGAATGAAAGTGAGATAAGTAAAGCGGGCAAGGCGTTTTCTTTTAATGTTGTTTGGGAATACTTTAAGAATAATATGCAAGCTTCAAGAATATTCATTACTTCATTAATCATAATGGCTACAGGTTTTTCATATACGACATTAGTCCCAGTATTAGTACATGATATATTTCCAGGTCGTTCAGAAATATTTGGCATATCAATGACTTTTTGTGCCATAGGTGGTATGCTAGCCACACTTTTACTACCTATGATTTTGAAAAAGTTAAATACCGTTCATATGTATTATTTAAGTTCTTGTCTATTTGGCATAGCACTATTAGGTGTCATCATACATCAGATTATGGTCATGTTCATTTGTATGGCACTTGTAGGTTTATTTAGTCAATTCGCGAGAACGTCAAATCGAATTTACTTTCAAGAGGATATAACACCTGAGCATCGTGGAAAAATATTAAGTATCGTAATGATGGACAGAGGAATGATACCATTAGGAAGTTTACTATTAACAACTTTATCAGAAATTATGGGTGCTATTAATACATTCATCGTAATGGGAGTATTTACTTTTATAATTGCATTCATAGCATATATGATGCAAAGACCAATTAAAGTGGAGGAGTAACATATGATTCAAAACGCATGGCAAAATGCGGACACCAATATTCAATATCGCATTTTAAATGCATTGATCAAAGAAAGCATTTGGCCTGAACAAACCATAATAACAACTCAAAATCATCAATTAACTATACAATATCATGGGTGTATACTATCTACTCATTTTAATCGTAAAAGTATGATGTCACGATATGACTTTGAAGGTCCAATTACATACCAATGTGGTAATGAAAATAAAACAATCACTGAGGTAGAAAAATTATTAAGTGTTTTAAAACATCAATTTGATATTGATATACAACAACAACTTATTAATGAAATTATACATAGTAGGGATAGCTTTGTTGAGATTTATAAGCAATTCGATCAACGGCAACATAACGTGCAATCAAGTATGCAGTTCTCTTGTATGCCGACCACATTAAATTTCTTTGCATGGTTACAGCATTTAAGTGATTCCAATGAGATTAATGATTTATTATATTCGGAAAGTTTAGTATTGGAAGGACATCCAACGCATCCACTTACTAAAACCAAACTGCCATTAACTATGGATGAAGTTAAAATGTATTCGCCTGAATTTGAAAAAGTCATTCCATTAAAAATAATGTTATTACATAAAGATTGTGCTCAGGCGACAAGTATTGATGCTACTGAAGACTTTATATTAAGAGAAGTTATTCCAGAATATCAAATAAGGCTAAGAAAATATGCACAATCGATACAAATTTCATTAGAAGACTATTACGTCATATTGGTACATCCGTGGCAATACAACCATACCATTTATGATAAGTTTTCAAATTGGATAGCGCACAAATTATTAGTCACGACACCATTCGAAGTCGATTCTAAAGCCACATTATCATTTAGAACGATGTCTTTAATTAATAAACCTTATCACGTAAAACTACCTGTTAATGTACAAGCGACAAGTGCTGTCAGAACCGTTTCAAGTGTAACAACAGTGGATGGACCAAAGTTGAGCAAGTCTCTACACAATGTCTTAAACCAGTATTCACAACTAAACGTTGCCATCGAGCCATATGGATTGTGTGCTAAAACAAATGACGATGACGCGAGACAATTGGCATGTATCATAAGAGAAAAACCTTACATAGCAAATAATGGTGTGACAATTGTTACTGGTGCATTGGTTAACCCAAATCCAATTGATCAACACATCACAGTTGATAGTTATATTGAGTGGGTTAATGGTGAAGTAAATAAAAGTGGCATCATAACGTTTATGGAAAATTATAGTCGACAACTTATTACACCTTTACTCAATTTAATACAAGACTACGGCATAGCCTTAGAAGCACATATGCAAAATACGATAGTAAATTTGGGCCCGAATTTTCAAATGAATTTTATTGTACGAGATTTAGGTGGCTCTCGAATAGACTTAAACACACTTACACATAAAATGAATAATATACAAATAACAAATCAAAGTTTATTAGCCCAAACAATTGAGGAAGTCATTGCTAAATTTCAGCATGCGGTTATACAAAATCAGTTAGCTGAATTAATACATCATTTTTCAAAAAAAGAAAATATTACAGAAGCGGAATTGTTTCATATAGTCCGAAAAGAAGTCGAAGTCGCTATTAATGATCATAAGCCACATGCCCAAGCATTAAGAGAGGTGCTGTTTGGTCCAACGATTACTGTAAAAGCTTTATTGCGCATGCGCATGACCAATAGAGTGAAAAAATATTTAAATATACAACTTGAGAACCCAATTCGAAAAGAGGTGTAATAAGTGGCTCAAATCAATATAAACTTATCTAAAATTGAATATAATGCAGAAGCGTTGAGAACATTATTAGAAGAGAATGATATACATTTAACTCCAGTCATCAAATGCATTGCCGGTGACAGTCGCATTATTGAAACATTAATTCAATCAGGGATTACACATTTTGCAGAATCCAGACTTGAGAATATAAATGAAAACTTCCAGGATCAATGCAATTATCTACTTTTAAGACCAACATCTAAGAAACACTATACGCAACTTGTCGAAACAATAAAAATAAGTATGCAAACAGAAATTGAAACGATTAGAGAAATTAATGACATCGCTAAAAGTTTAAATAAAAAACATCAAATTATGCTGATGATAGATTGGAAAGATAGACGTGAAGGCGTAATTACCTACGATGTATTAAACTATATAGAAGAAATTATAAAAATGACTCAAATTCAGTTAGTAGGTATCGCTTTTAATTTTATGTGTTTTAAATCATCCGCACCAACTGAGGACGATATATTTAAAATAAATCAATTCGTTGATGCTATTGAAAATAATTTAGGATTTAGACTGAAAGTTATATCCGGCGGTAACTCAAGTATGATTCCTCAATTAATGTATAACGATTTGGGGAGAATTAACGAATTAAGGATAGGTGAAGCCCTGTTTAGAGGTGTTGATACGACAACTTATCAATCTATTCCGATGTTATTTCAAAATGCCATTACATTAGAAGCGGAAATATTGGAGATTAAGCCACGATTATCAGACAATAACCAATGCTATCTACAAGCTATAGTAGATATAGGCTATGTTGATACAGATATTGACAAAATTAAACCGATAAAAAATGATGTTAATATTGTCGGCGCATCAAGTGACCATCTTATGATTAACTTAAATAATCAAGATTACTATAAAATTGGTGATGTTATTGAATTCTCATTGGAATATGAGGCACTTTCTCAAGTCATGTACCATAATCGTATGACAAAGAACTATTTAAAGGATCATTATATTCATTCTTTGAAAAATCAAATGAATCATTCTCCAATACTGACACATAAATAAGAATGGGACATAAATAATATAACGAAGCAATTTTGCAAATTCGCAGTAGCTGACTGGACTAAGAAGGCGCTTGAATCAAGCTTTTCACAGTTCTAGTCATCCTTGCGGGTGGGGCCCCAGCAAAGAGAATTTCATCAAGAAATTCTACAAGCAAAGCAAGCTGGGAGTGGACGACGAATTTAAAAAGAATTCTGTCCCACTCCCGATATCGAAACATTATGCAATAGATTAATTAGCCTTTAATTTAGAATTATATTTCTGATTAATGGCTTTTTAATTTATGCTTATATACCTATATTTTATTGTTAATTAAAATTCCAATAATTTTTTATAAAAAAATTAAAAAATATCCCAAACGATATTGACATTGATAATCGTTATCAATAAACTATGTATTGTAAACCTATACATATTAAGGAGTGGAATTCATGAAAGGCTTTAAGTTTGCAGGGATAGTCGCATTACTATTTGCATTAGTATTAGTTACTGCATGTGGTAATGTTAGTAATAATGGGTCAGACGATTCAAATAGTAAATCGTCATCTAAAGACGCAATTAAAATTAAACATGAATTAGGTACTACAGAAGTTCCTAAAGATGCTAAGCGTGTAGTAGCTTTGGAATTTTCGTTCGTAGATGCATTGGCAGCACTTAATGTTAAACCAGTAGGGGTTGCTGATGATAATAAACCAAATCGTATTATTAAGCCATTAAAAGATAGAATTGGTGATTACAAATCTGTTGGTACTCGTAAACAACCTAATTTGGAAGAAATCAGTAAATTGAAACCAGATTTAATTATTGCGGATAGTAACCGACATAAAGGTATTTACAAAGAATTAAGTAAAATTGCGCCGACAATAGAATTAAAAAGCTTTGATGGTGACTATAACGATAATATAGAAGCGTTTAAAACGGTCGCTAAAGCTTTAAATCAAGAAGATGAAGGTAAAAAACGTTTAGAAGAACATAAAGAAAAATTAGCTAAATACAAAGATGAGATTCAATTTGATAAAAATGAAAAAGTGTTACCAGCAGTAGCGTCTAAGTCTGGATTATTAGCGCATCCAAGTGAATCTTATGTAGGTCAATTCCTAACTCAACTTGGCTTTAAAGAAGCATTAAATAAAGATGTTACTAAAGGTTTAAGTAAATATTTACAAGGACCTTATTTACAACTCAATGCTGAAACGTTAAAAGATGTTAATCCAGAACGTATGTTTATAATGACTGATGGTGCAAGTCCTAAAGAACCATCTTATCAAGAAATGAAAAAAGATCCAGTTTGGGATACATTAGATGCGGTTAAACATAATCGTGTAAGTATTGTTAGCCGAGATACTTGGGCTAGAGCTCGTGGTTTGATATCTTCTGAAGAAATGGCTAAAGAACTTGTTGAAATTTCTAAAAAAGACAAAGAAAAGTAAGGTGGCTAAGCGATGACTATTAGATCAACTGATAGTCAATCTGCTATAGATAAAGCAAATAAGAGACGCACTACACTCACATTTATTGTGAGTGGGTGCTTTCTTTTTATTTTTGCATATTTTAATTTAGCGATTGGCTCTTCTGAAATTCATGCAAAACATATTTTCGAATACTTTTTTACGTCTACGGATAATAAACAAACATTTCTTATTCATAATGTAAGAATGCCTAGAATGATTGGCGGTTTATTGATTGGTGGTGCATTGGCTTTAGCAGGTCTATTAATGCAGGCAATCACTAGAAATCCACTCGCATCGCCTCAAATATTTGGAGTTAATTCTGGCGCATCGTTTGTCATAGTACTAATTACCATATTAATACCTGCATTTGGAAATTATGCTACGTACTTGGCATTTATAGGTGCATTTATTGGTGGATTAACTGTCTATGTATTATCCGGATCTACGAAAAAAATAACACCAATTAAATTGGCCCTTGCAGGAATGGCAATTCATTTGTTTTTCAGTAGTTTAACGCAAGGCATCATCATTTTAAATGAAGATTCTAATACTACCGTTATGTTCTGGTTAGTAGGTTCATTAAATGGATTGAAATGGACTGCAGTCTTGTCAGTTATGCCTTGGCTCATATTAGCGCTTATCATAACGATGTTATTAGGCCGTCAATTAACCATAATGGAATTAGGAGACGATATAGCGAAAGGATTAGGCCAGAAGACTCAGCTTATCAGAATTATAGTTGGCCTACTAGTCATCGTACTAGCAGGCGCGTCTGTTTCAATAGCAGGGCCCATTGGATTCATTGGCTTAATTGTCCCTCATATAGTTAAACGCTATATAAGCAAAGATTACTTCTTAATGGTGCCATTAACATTTCTAATTGGTGCAGATTTATTATTGCTATCAGATATGTTAAGTCGACTTATAACATTCCCTTATGAATCACCAGTTGGTATAGTTACATCATTTGTTGGAGCAATCTATTTCTTATTAATAACTTTAAAAGGGGTGAAACGAATATGACAAAACGACAATTATCTATTCGTTATGCCATTGTAATTACTTGTTTAATTGCAAGTGTCTTTGTAAGTTTATGTGTTGGTTCAACAATGTATAGCCCGTTAAAAGCATTTCACAGTGTTTTAAGTTTGGATGATTTTATACTTAATGAATATCGTATTCCAAGAACGTTATTGGGGTTAGTTGTAGGAAGTAGTCTGGCTATTTCTGGAGCAGTGATTCAAGGTGTAGTTAGAAATCCACTTGCATCTCCGGATGTAATCGGAATAACTAAAGGTGCAAGTTTAGCAGCAATTATTGTAATTATGTTATTTCCTTCTGCACCACTATTAGTATTACCAATTGGTTCGTTTATAGGTGCATTATTAATCAGTTTAATTTTGTCATTTTTGATTTCTAAATATAATATTAAAGGATCAACATTGGCTTTGATAGGTTTAGCTATCGGTGCGATATGTACAGCTGTGGTTCAATTTTTACTTATTAGAAATCCTATGGATGCTAATAATGCTTTAGTTTGGTTAACAGGTAGTTTATACGGTCATACAATTGATAATTTTTATTCAATCCTACCTTGGTTTATTATTACTTTACCATTCGTATTAGGTTTGAGTTATCAATTAGATATTTTAAATTTAGGCGAACATATTGCTACAGCACTTGGTGCAAGGGTACAAAGACTTAAGATGATTTTACTTATTTTGTCAGTAATGTTAGCGGGTGCTTCTATCTCAGTTGTTGGTGGAATTAGCTTCCTAGGTTTAATTGCACCCCATATTGCTCGATCAATTGTAGGACAGCGATATTTTCATGTAGTAATCATGTCTGGTTTGATAGGTGCGATTTTAATTTTATTCAGTGATGGATTGGCTAGAGGTATTCACCCACCATTAGATATACCTGTTGGTGTTATCATTGCCATCATTGGTGTTCCTTATTTCTTATTTTTATTAAGAAGAATATAATGAAGTTAAAGAGCTGATTTTCCTCTAATTAAAGGTGGAGATTTAGCTCTTTTCATATTGCATCTCTATTAAAAATAAGATATAGTATTAAACATATTATTCATAAAAATGCATATATTCTTATATTTATATATAATTATAAGTCTGTTAGTAATATAAATACATAATTAATGAATATAAAAACATCAATTATGAGAGAGAAAGAGGTTATAAATGGTGGAAGGATATACGAAGCAACAAATTGCTAAAGGTAGAGCGAAGTTTATAACAATGTCTATTATTGGAATTATACTTTTCTTAATTCCTATTCCGGTTACGCAAGATGGTGAAAAACAAACGACATTACCTGTAGCTTTTTTAGCGAATTGGTTAAAAGGTCTACTAGGAGATGTAATGCCTATCATCATCATTACTATTATTACATTGTCTGCAATATTAACACTTTTATACTCCACTCTATTTAGAAGTAAGGTTAAGCCTGGTGGATTACTAGATAGTGCATTTAAAGTCGGTCCAGTTTGGTTGACATTAAGATTATTGGCAGTTGTCTTTGTCTGGATGACTTATTTTAAGTTAGGGTCAAAAGTGATTTATTCAGAAGATACAGGTGGATTAGTGTTTAACGACCTATTACCAACGTTAGTTGCAGTATTTTTATTCGCTGCACTATTTCTACCGTTCTTAATGGAATATGGATTGTTGGAATTTTTAGGGCCTTTATTTAGACCAATTATGAGACCTTTATTTACATTACCTGGACGTTCGACAGTAGATAATCTTGCTTCATTTATAGGCGATGGAACTGTAGGTGTGCTTATTACAAGTCGACAATATGAAAGAGGTATTTACTCTAGAAGGGAATCAATAGTGATTTCGACTACATTTAGTGTAGTTTCTATCACTTTTGCAATTGTTATCGCAGAAACGGTTGGACTGCAACATAAGTTTTTTGCTTTTTACTTAACAGTAATCGTTTCGTGTTTTGTAGCAGCTATGATTATGCCTCGTATTTGGCCATTGAACCAAATACCCGATGAATTTACGAAAGAAGTTTCTGAAAATACTAGATTAGAAAAATTACCTGAAGGTAAAACGGCGATAGGCTATGGTTTTGAAGAGGCGACGATTGTTGGTTTGAAGGCACCAGGATTTAAAGAATTTTGGAAATCAGGTTTAAAAACTGTCATAGATATGTGGTTTGTTATCCTTCCAGTTGTTATGAGTATAGGAACACTTGCAACGATGATTGCTAACTATACACCGGTATTCTCAATTATTGGACAACCATTTATTCCGATTCTTGAATTATTGCAAATACCAGAGGCAGCTAAAGCTTCTGAAACTTTATTAATTGGTTTTGCGGATATGTTCTTACCTTCAATACTCATCGCTGATGCACATAGTGAAATTACGAGATTTGTCATAGGTGCATTAAGTATTTCTCAATTAATATATTTATCAGAAGTTGGTGGTGTAATACTTGGTTCTAAAATACCAGTTAGCTTAGGTAAACTATTTATGATTTTCTTAATCAGAACTGCTATCACTTTACCGATTATTGCATTGATGGCCCACTTATTGTTATAACAACAATTTAGGCAATGAAGATTTATGTTGGAAATATTGATCCTATTCATCCAACGTAACTTCATTGCCTTCTTTTTAATTTAAGGTAGCTAATACATTAGCTTTGACAATTTCACTATTTATAACTGGAGATGTTTCGGCTGATGTTTTACCTCTATTTTGATGTGCTTCTTTAAATGCATCACTTTTAGTCCATGCTTCGAAATCTTTTTCAGTTTCCCACCACGTATTGACATACATATCTTCACTGTCACTGTCTCGTTCAACTTTCCAAACTTCAATTTTATGGAAACCATGTAATGCTTCAATTTTTCCACCTTTAGTAAATCTTGGTGACATTTTTTCAGCGAACCCTTTTTTTACAGTAATTCTATTCGTTACTACAAACATTTTTTAACCTCCTTATTCTTAAGCATAGTGTAATTAATAACTCGCAAAATAAAAAGTAATTAATTATTAAATGTCTAGGTATATAAAAACTGCCAACTACATTTAATGCGTTGACAGTGAAATGTTACATATAACTTTGCGAAAGAAATTGTATTATATAATTACTTAGTTAATTCATTATAAACTTTTTGGTCATTGTGCGTATAAATAATGTATTCATGATCATCTGTATCAATAATCACTCTATTCGTTTTACCAAAAGTAGAACCAATACGTGAAATATTTTTAGAGTCTAAATCTGGAACGGCATGAATTTCTTGGTCTTGTGAGATATTTTTAATGTCACTAGTAGGGATTTTAATATCTGCTACTCTCCATTGAATTCTAACTTCATTATTATCTTTCTTTACAGTCATTGCCATTAAAGAACACATCCTTTATGTTATTTATGTCTATATCATATATCAGCATGTAATCGTTTTCAAGTATTAATGCTATACTTTTTTATTTTGTGATACACTATTTACTTAAACCGAAAATATGTTCGTATTTTAGCGCATTTTGTGTTAGAATGTTCTCTATAAAGGAGAAGGTATATGACAGGCAAAACTCACGTATCTGCTGGTTTGCTAGTGGGTGCATTAACAACCGAACACTTTCAAACTGATTTGTTCTCTACTGTTACTGTATTATGTTTAGCAGTGGTTTCAAGTTTGCTTCCAGATATTTGTCATACTGGAAGTAAGATTGGTAGGAAATTAAAGTTGCTAAGCATAATCATTAGGCTTTTATTTGGTCACAGGACATTCACTCACTCATTATTATTTATTGGTATCATTGGATTCCTCCTTAATTTAATTCAAACTCCTATATACTATTTGTTTTCCATTATCGGTGGTATGGCGTCTCATGTTATACTAGATATGTTAACGCCAAGAGGAGTAAAGTTACTTTATCCGATTCCTCTAACTATTAAGTTCCCATTCACCTTTAAAACAGGCGGCTTAGTTGATGTATCACTGGCTACTGCATTAAGTATTGGCGCATTATACATATTATTCCAAACGTTTATTAATGATTTATTACAATATATAAGCCAGTCCATTTTAGGGTAATACTAAATTATTATGGGTATGAATACATATTGAATTCATCACAAGGAGAGTTAAAATGTTAGATCAAAATCAATTAAAGAAATATAATCAAGAGCATTTGAGTGAATATGAAAAGCTAATGAGTAGTAATGAAAAAGAAAAATTAGAAGCTAAAGTGAATGATTTAGATTTAGAAAGTATTCAGCAATTATTTAAAGATTTATATATAAATCGTCAATCGATTTCAGACGTATCAACAGTTTCAGAAGTGAAATATCAGCGCAAGTCAGACTTGACGGATCAAGAAGTAGCTAAATATGAACATAAAGGATTAGAAGCAATAAGAAACGGTGAATTTGCAGTACTTTTGATGGCTGGTGGCCAAGGTACTCGATTAGGTTATAAAGGACCTAAAGGTTCTTTTGAAATAAAAGGTATTAGTTTATTTGAACTACAAGCACAACAATTACTTAAACTTAAAAAAGAAACGGGTCATTTAATTAATTGGTATATCATGACTAGTGATATTAATCATGAAGAAACGTTAACGTATTTTGAACAACACGATTATTTTGGCTATAATCCTGATAATATACATTTCTTCAAACAAGATAATATGGTTGCGTTAAGTGAAGAAGGACGTCTTATTCTGAATGAACAAGGTTATATTATGGAGACGCCAAATGGTAATGGCGGTGTATTTAAATCATTAGATAAGAATGGCTTTTTAGATAAAATGGCAACTGATGGTGTGAAATATATTTTCTTAAATAATATTGACAATGTATTAGTTAAAGTTTTAAATCCACTGTTTGCAGGATATACAGTAGTACATGATTGTGATGTAACATCTAAATCAATTCAACCTAAAGATGGTGAAAGTGTTGGACGTTTAGTAAATCAAAATAGTAAAGATACAGTACTTGAATACTCTGAATTAGATGAAGAAGTAGCAAATACGTTTAATAATGCAAATATTGGTATTCATGCCTTTAAAGTTGGATTTATTAAACAAGTAGTAAATAATGACTTACCATATCATTTAGCAGTGAAAAATCTAAAACAATTAGATGAAGATTTTGGTGTTGTTGAAAAACCAACTTTAAAATTTGAACTGTTCTATTTTGATATTTTTAGATATGCAACTAGTTTTAACACGTTACAAGTTAATAGAGAAGATGAATTCTCTCCACTTAAAAATAAAGAAGGTAAAGATAGTGTTGAAACTGCTACATCAGATTTAGAACGTATGAATTTAATTTAAAGGGTGGTGGTGTTAGATGTCTAACTCATCTAAGAAAACAAAAAGTGCTGTTGTTGAATCTTTTAAAGACATCATCCCGCTATCTTTTGGTGAAGAAATAGGTAATGCAGTATCACATGGTGTTGCTGCGTTGATTATACTTTTTTTACTTCCTTATGCGGCAGTACACAGTTATATAGCCCATGGAACGTTGAGCTCAATCAGTGTTTCAATATTTGTAATTAGCATTTTTATGATGTTTATCTCATCTACAATATATCATTCAATGAAGAACAATACTGCACATAAATACATATTGAGAATCATAGATCATAGTATGATTTATGTTGCAATTTCTGGGACGTATACGCCCGTTCTATTAACTGTTGTAGGCGGATGGATAGGTTGGTTAGTGTTTATATTATTATGGGGTACCACAGTCTGGGGAATATTATATAAATCTATCTCTGAAAATGTGAATCCAAAGTTAAGTTTAATTGTATATCTTGTGATGGGATGGGTTGGTATTATTTTTCTTCCTATTATTATTATGCGTACGTCATGGATGTTCATTCTATTTATAGTGTTAGGCGGTTTATCATATACGATAGGGGCTTGGTTTTATGCGCAAAAAAATCGTCCTTATTTCCATATGATTTGGCATATATTTATCGTTATCGCTTCAATGTTCCACTTTATTGCAATACTTTATTTTATATAGAGAAACTAAAAAATAAGGTTGATGATTTTATCGGTCATCAGTCTTATTTTTATTTTAAAGTGATTATTATATTGCGTCTGAATAAATCTAACGATTATTCTATTAAAGAATCTAAAAAGATAAAAAAGGAGGAAAATTGTTCATGAACTTAAAATCTATAGGTATTGTTGTTACATTAGTTTTAACTATGTTTATGGCTGCAATTGAAAGTTCAATTATTTCATTAGCTATGCCTACAATAAGAACAGATTTAAATGCTGGAGCATCAATATCATTAGTATTTACAGTTTATTTTATTGCGCTGGTAGTAGCTAATCCGATTGTTGGTGAATTATTAACACGTTTTAAAATTCTTTATATTGCAATGGTAGGTTTATTATTATTTGGTATAGGTAGTTTAATGTCAGGAATGAGTAGCACATTTGTTATGCTCATCATCTCAAGAATCGTCCAAGGATTAGGAGCGGGGGTTATGATGTCGTTAACTCAAATTGTTCCTAAATTAGCTTTTGAAATACCATTTAGATACAAAATTATGGGTATAGTTGGAAGTGTATGGGGGATATCTAGCATTATCGGACCATTGCTAGGTGGAGCTATTTTAGAGTTTGCAACATGGCATTGGCTATTTTTCATAAATATCCCGATAGCGGTTATTGCAATTATTTTAGCATTTGTTACGTTTCATTTTCCTGAGGAAGCGGAAGTTAAAGCATCTAGCTTTGATGTCAGAGGACTTACATTATTTTATGTGTTCATAGCTTTATTTATGTTTGGTTTATTATATAAGTCATCAATAGTATTAAATGTGATTGCTTTAGTGTTAGCATTTATATTCATATTTATTTTATTCAAATTTGAAAGCACAATCAAAAATCCATTCATACCTATTTCAGAGTTCAATCGTTCAGTCTCATTAGTATTTGTTACGGACCTCTTAATAGCGATGACTTTAATGGGATACAATTTATATATACCGATTTACTTACAAGATCATCTACATCTCTCTCCACTTCAAAGTGGATTGGTTATATTCCCATTGTCAGTAGCTTGGCTAGTTTTAAATTTTAATTTAGCGAAAGTTGAAGCTAATTTAACGCGTAAGGCATTATACATCACTGCATTCACTTTATTATTAATCAGTAGTATCATACTAATGTTTGGTTTGAAAATGCCATTATTAATTGCAGCAACTGTAATACTCGCTGGACTAAGCTTTGGTTTTGTTTACACTAAAGATAGTGTCATCGTTCAAGAAGAAACAAATCCGAGACATATGAAGAAAATGATGTCCTTTTATGCATTAACCAAAAATTTAGGGTCATCAATAGGTTCAACTGTAATGGGGTATTTGTACGCTATGTCAATAGGGTTTATAAATGGTCATTTTTATAATATTTTACTTGCAGCTGCATTAGTGAGTATCTTACTCATCATCATGTGGTCAACGCTTTATAAATCCAAGGCATAGCATATTAAAGTTTTAACATAAACTAAATGTGATGTATTATTAAGTTCTTTTAATATCGCGCTTTAAATTTTATAATACGTTTTATAAATGATAAAATAGCCGTGTGAAACAAAGGAGGGCAAAAGATGAAGTTTTTTAAAAATAATTATAAAAATATTTTATCTACTTTATTTGTCCTCACTATCTTTATTATTTCAGGTGCTATTTTTTTAATGTTTTTAGGATTTGGTTTATTTGGTTTAAGTCGAATCCTAATTTTTTTTAACTTAGGAGACTTTACCTATAATAAAAATTTAGTAGATAATTTAGTTTATTATGGAAGTTATATCGTTTTTGGTTACTTCATTTTATTTGCCATTGAACATTTAATGGACTACTTTAGAAAGCAATTGCCTAACAATCCATATTTTAGTGGTAGTATGTTTCATTTGATTTCTTATGTCGTAACAACGATACTCTTCTATTTTATAATTCATATACACTACGTTTATATAAAAATTGACTTTTGGGTCATCGCAGTCATCATAGGGCTATTATATATATTTAAAATTATATTTTATCCAGATAGTGAGAATCTTAATAACAAGAAAGAGTAAGCATTTAGTTTGCTTGGCGTACTAAAGTTTGGTTGAATATAACAATGTCTTTGAATTAAAAGGAGTTTTTATATGGCGAATATAGAAGTATCCACAAAAAAACGGAACCTCATTGTTGCAGTAATGTTATTAAGTGCATTTATAGCTATTTTAAATCAAACTTTATTAAATACTGCTTTACCGCATATTATGAGGGAACTAAATACATCTGAAAATACTGCCCAATGGTTGGTAACTGGTTTTATGTTAGTTAATGGGACAATGATTCCGTTGACTGCATACTTAATGGATAGAATTAAAACTAAGCCATTATACTTAGTTTCTATGGGAATCTTCCTTATTGGATCTATTGTTGCTGCTATTGCACCTAACTTTGGTGTTTTAATGTTTGCCAGAGTGATACAAGCAATCGGTGCTGGAATTATTATGCCGCTCATGCAGTTTACGTTATTTACTTTATTTTCTAAAGAAAAGCGTGGTTTTGCAATGGGCTTAGCTGGCTTAGTTATCCAATTTGCACCAGCGATAGGTCCTACTTTTTCAGGCTTAATTATAGATAATACGAGTTGGAGAGTCCCATTCATTATCGTTGTAGGCATTGCACTTATAGGTTATATCTTTGGTGCTATTACATTATCTAGTTACAATGAAACTAAAAAAACAGCATTAGATAAACGATCAGTTATTTATTCAACGTTAGGATTTGGATTGATGCTTTATGCATTTAGTAGTGCAGGCAATCTTGGATTCACTCATCCAATTGTTATCTTTTCATTTACAATTGGAATGTTAATTGTTGTTGCGTTTGTAAGAAGACAATTATATATAACTAATCCGTTGTTAAATCTCCGAGTTTTCAAAAGTAAAATTTTCACTTTCAGTACTATTACTTCAATGATTGTCATGATGTCAATGGTAGGTCCGGCACTTTTGATTCCATTGTTCGTTCAAAACGGTCTTGGTCTTAGTGCCTTCATGTCTGGATTGGTCATAATGCCAGGGGCTATTTTAAACGGTATAATGTCTGTTTACACTGGAAAAATTTACGATAAATATGGACCTAGACTTTTAATCCTAATTGGATTTATCGTGCTCATTATAACTACTGCCTTGTTGAGTTTCTTAAAATATGATTCATCTTATACCATGTTAGTTATCGTGTATGCAATAAGAATGTTTGCTGTTTCACTATTGATGATGCCAATTAATACAGCAGGTATTAACGCACTTAAAAATGAAGACATTTCGCATGGTACTGCCATCATGAACTTTGGCCGTGTTATGGCTGGCTCACTTGGAACGGCCTTAATGGTAACTATTATGAGTATTGGGGCTAAATTACTAAGTCAAAGTTCATCTATAAGTGCCAATCATGAAATCGCACAAAGACAAAGTGTTGCAGCAGGTGTTGATTTATCATTTGCAATAGTAACTGGATTAGTGATTGTTGGTTTCATCTTCTCTCTATTTATTAAAGAAGAAAGACACTACATTAAAAAAACAACGAATACGCGTGATATATAACGATTAGATAATGATAGAAGTTAGTCTTCATATATTGAGCTAACTTCTTTTTTTATATATCTAAAAAATATATACTAATTTAGAAAGTCAATACATATTAATATTTGTTATTATATAGATATAAAGAATGCTAAGGGGGATTTACATTGTTAACGGTAGATCAAGTGAAAGAAATAGTCGGAGCATTAAAAGATCCGATAATAAATGTACCACTTAAAGAAACAGATGGCATCATCGAAGTAACTACAAAAGAAGAAATAGAACACGTTAGTGTTAAAGTGGCAATGGCGCAACTAGGTGGACAACCACAATTAGATTTACAAATGGCAATAGTAAAAGCGCTAAAAGAAAATGGGGCTAACACTGTTGGGATACGATTTGAAGAGTTACCTGCCGAAACGGTAGAACAATATACAGGTAAAAAAGAAGAACAACCAAAAACTATAGAGGGATTATTATCTAAAGATAATCCAGTAGAATTTATAGCGATTGCTTCAGGTAAAGGTGGCGTAGGTAAATCGACAGTTGCAGTAAACCTAGCAGTTGCTTTAGCACGAGAAGGCAAACGTGTTGGTTTAGTAGACGCTGATATCTATGGATTTAGTGTACCTGATATGATGGGTATTGACGAGAAACCGGGAGTCCAAGGTAAAGAAATAATTCCCGTTGAACGCCATGGTGTAAAAGTGATATCAATGGCATTTTTCGTAGAAGAGAATGCGCCGGTTATATGGCGCGGACCGATGCTAGGCAAAATGTTAACTAATTTCTTTGTAGAAGTGAAATGGGGAGAACTTGACTATTTACTATTAGACTTGCCACCAGGTACAGGTGATGTAGCTTTAGATGTTCATTCAATGTTACCAAGTAGTAAAGAAATCATTGTAACTACGCCTCATCCGACAGCAGCATTTGTAGCTGCAAGAGCAGGAGCGATGGCTAAACATACTGAACACTCTATCTTAGGTGTCATTGAAAATATGAGCTATTTCGAAAGTAAAGAAACTGGTAATAAAGAATATGTCTTTGGTAAAGGTGGCGGACGTAAATTAGCAGATGAATTAAATACGCAGCTACTAGGTGAATTACCATTAGAACAACCTACATGGAATCCTAAAGATTTCTCACCATCTATTTATCAAGCTGATGATCGATTAGGAAAAATTTATACGTCTATTGCTCAAAAAGTGATAGCATCTACAATTAAAAAATAAAATCCTATTTAGTGTAAAATTAGCGCATGGAAATTCAGATTTTCATGCGTTTTTCTATTGCAAAATATTTTGAATCTGATAGAATAATTTCTTGTGAGCAACAATGAAACTTGAATATAACAAAGACAAAAATTAGTTCAAAAAAAGTGTTGACTTAACTATTCAAACTTGATATTATATAAAAGTCGTCGAAAACGGAATGTTAATTCCTTACAAAGTTTGTTAAAATGGTGTAAAACTTACCATTGCAAAACAAAAAAAGATGACTTAAAATAATAAAAGTAATCAACAAAAGTTGTTGACTTTCTAAAAAGAATGTTATACAATTAAGAAGTTAGTTTAAAAATGAACATTGAAAACTGAATGACAATATGTCAACGTTAATTCCAAAATAGTAACTTAAATGTTACAAACACTATTTAGTATTATGAGCTAATCAAACATCATAAATTTT
>NZ_JAESMI010000218.1:0-242 GCF_017893095.1 Staphylococcus sp. GDX8P80P
GGTTGAGACGTAGAACTATTTGGATGTTCTGCATTATCAGTCGCTTTAGCACGTACATTACCTTCAGGGATAGGCACCGTTGGTGTAATTGTAACTCGACCAGTACTATCTGTCGTACCTGAACCAATAACATTACCATCTTTATCCAATAATTCCACTTTCGTATTCGGATCTGTAGTAACGGGAAAAGGTGTTTGAGTTCCAGCTTTACCACATAAATCCGTGGAAAGTGTTGGAGGCGT
>NZ_JAESMI010000219.1:0-247 GCF_017893095.1 Staphylococcus sp. GDX8P80P
ATATTCTTCGTCTTCCCATGCGTCTGCATATGAAATGTTGTCTTCTTTTAATAACTCAGCTACTTCTTCTTCTGTTTTTTCTGATAAGAAGCGATAAAAGATGAGCCCTAAAATATAATTTCTAAACTCGCTTGCATCCATGTTCCCACGTAAATCATTCGCAATACTCCATAATTTCTTTTGTAATTCAGCTTGTTGTTGTCTTTGTTTTTCCGTTGTTGACATCTACTGATATATCTTCCGTACC
>NZ_JAESMI010000220.1:0-303 GCF_017893095.1 Staphylococcus sp. GDX8P80P
ATATTCTTCGTCTTCCCATGCTTCTGTATATGAAATATTGTCCTCTTTTAATAACTCAGCCACTTCTTCTTCTGTTTTTTCTGATAAGAAGCGGTAAAAGATGAGCCCTAAAATATAATTTCTAAACTCGCTTGCATCCATGTTTCCACGTAAATCATTTGCAATACTCCATAATTTCTTTTGTAATTCGGCTTGTTGTTGTCTTTGTTCTACATTGCTTCCAACATTATTTAAATCATCTTCTGTTTTAATATAATTTAAATAAGCTCGTGCTTCTTCCTGACTTAACTTTTGATCGTTTTG
>NZ_JAESMI010000221.1:0-235 GCF_017893095.1 Staphylococcus sp. GDX8P80P
TGAACCTCAAGATTTATTTAGTCACTTAATTCAGAAAATTGAAACTCAAACGTTTGAAATTGAAGATTTGCATAAAGCGATTAATAAAATCGAAGAATCAACACGTGGTGAAGACAGTGAAGAAGACTTTGACCATTTATTCGCTGATATGGATTTAAATTCTACACGTTTAGGTAATACCAATGCAGCACGTACGAAACTTATTTCAAAAGTTATGGTTAATTTAGCTACACTT
>NZ_JAESMI010000222.1:0-313 GCF_017893095.1 Staphylococcus sp. GDX8P80P
TGAACCTCAAGATTTATTTAGCCACTTAATTCAGAAGATTGAATCTCAAACGTTTGAAATTGAAGACTTGCATAAAGCGATTAATAAAATCGAAGAATCTACACGTGGTGAAGACAGTGAAGAAGATTTTGATCACTTATTCGCAGATATGGATTTAAACTCGACACGTTTAGGTAATACCAATGCTGCACGTACAAAACTTATTTCAAAAGTCATGGTTAATTTAGCTACACTTCCGTTTGTGCATAGTGATATTGAAATTGATATGTTAGGGGATGCTTATGAATATTTAATTGGTCAATTTGCGGCTAAT
>NZ_JAESMI010000223.1:0-359 GCF_017893095.1 Staphylococcus sp. GDX8P80P
GAATTAACGTTGACATATTGTTATTCAGTTTTCAATGTTCATTTAATTATTATAAATGGTGGAGACTAGCGGGATCGAACCGCTGACCTCCTGCGTGCAAAGCAGGCGCTCTCCCAGCTGAGCTAAGCCCCCAAATTATTTAAGAAGTCGGGAAGACAGGATTCGAACCTGCGACCCCTTGGTCCCAAACCAAGTGCTCTACCAAGCTGAGCTACTTCCCGTATGTAATTAAATAATAAATAAAATTTAAATGGCGCGCCCGATAGGAGTCGAACCCATAACCTCTTGATCCGTAGTCAAACGCTCTATCCAGTTGAGCTACGGGCGCTATATTTAAGATGGTGCCGAGGACCGGAATC
>NZ_JAESMI010000224.1:0-233 GCF_017893095.1 Staphylococcus sp. GDX8P80P
AGTTTTCAATGTACAATCAATTAATGGTGGAGACTAGCGGGATCGAACCGCTGACCTCCTGCGTGCAAAGCAGGCGCTCTCCCAGCTGAGCTAAGCCCCCGTAATTAATTTATTTAATGGTGGGCCTGAGTGGACTCGAACCACCGACCTCACGCTTATCAGGCGTGCGCTCTAACCAGCTGAGCTACAGGCCCATTAAATATTTGAATGTTATAAACATTCAAAACTGAATA
>NZ_JAESMI010000225.1:0-367 GCF_017893095.1 Staphylococcus sp. GDX8P80P
ACAAGCGTGAGTGATTCAACAAGTACAAGCACATCATTGAGTGCGTCAACATCAACAAACGTGAGTGATTCAACAAGTACAAGCACATCATTGAGTGCGTCAACATCAACAAGCGTGAGTGACTCAACAAGCACAAGCACATCATTGAGTGCGTCAACATCAACAAGCGTGAGTGATTCAACAAGTACAAGCACATCATTGAGTGCGTCAACATCAACAAGCGTGAGTGACTCAACAAGATCAAGCACATCATTGAGTGCGTCAACATCAACAAGAGTGAGTGACTCAACAAGAGCAAGAACAACAAGAAGTGGATCAACAACATCGAGAATTTCTGAGTCATAAAGTGCAAGCAAATCAGTTAGTG
>NZ_JAESMI010000226.1:0-257 GCF_017893095.1 Staphylococcus sp. GDX8P80P
ATTTATAGATGAGCCCAACAACAGTCAGGTGTGGGGCGATAAGATTAGTAATCAGAGCGATTGAATTCTTCGATCACAAAAACAGCGATTAATTTGAAGAATTCGTCCATAATCATAAACCTCCAAATATTCAAATTATAATGAATTTATAACATGTTGCATAGTTATTCGTTCACTCTGTGTACATGTAACAATCTTTTCAGTTATCTCTTTTTCATTTAAGAATTAAGGGTACAAGTGATAAAAGTTTAGTAGCT
>NZ_JAESMI010000227.1:0-222 GCF_017893095.1 Staphylococcus sp. GDX8P80P
AGATAGTGATGCCGATGCAGATAGTGACGCAGACGCAGATAGCGATGCCGATGCAGACAGTGATGCCGATGCAGACAGTGACGCAGACGCAGATAGTGACGCAGACGCAGATAGTGACGCAGACGCAGATAGTGACGCAGACGCAGATAGTGATGCCGATGCAGATAGTGATGCCGACGCAGATAGCGATGCCGATGCAGACAGTGATGCAGACGCAGATAG
>NZ_JAESMI010000022.1:0-35888 GCF_017893095.1 Staphylococcus sp. GDX8P80P
ATATGAATTCAACGAAAGTGTTTTTATATAATTCCCACTAATTGGGGTCAGCCCAAAAAGCACACTTGCTAAGTCTGCTTTTTTACTAGCAATTAAATACCATAATATTATTATGTAAACTTATCTACGTTTTATTCAGCGTCTGATTTTCTAACGCCTGCAACGCCATAATGATTTTTTTGCATTTCTTCAATGACAACATGAATAGCTTCTCTATTAGCTCCAGTTGTTTTTTCAACGGCATTTGTTACTTCAGTAACTAAATTTTTTAATTGTTCATCAGAACGTCCTTCTAATAATTTAACATTGATGATTGGCATTTTATTTCCTCCTTGAAATAGTAATTTCATCCATAGTATAGCATGTTTTAAGATACGACTCCAAAATAATTTTAAGAACACTCGTTCTTATTTTTGTTGAAATAGAACAAGTGTTCGTATATAATAGGAATTGGATAAGGGAGGTATCTGGCATGTATGATTATAATTTGTTGGAGGATAGAGATATTCTGTGTATTGATCAAAAGAGTTTTTTTGCTAGTGTTTCATGCATCGACAAAGGGTTGGACCCACTAGAAACAAAATTGGCAGTAGTTGCAGACACTAAAAGACAAGGTTCAGTTGTTTTAGCAGCTACACCTAAACTAAAAGAAATTGGTATTAAAACAGGATCTAGGCTATTTGAAATACCACATCGGAATGACATTTATATTATTAATCCTAGCATGAGAAAATATTTAGAAGTTTCAATTGAAATTTCTAAAATTGCACTTAAATATGTACCAGGAGAAGACTTGCATCAATATAGCATCGATGAATTTTTTTTAGATGTAACTAATAGTTATCATCGATTTAACTCTACTGTTCAGTCATTTGCAGAGCGATTACAAAAAGAGATAGAAGATAAAACAGGGATATATTGCACAATAGGCATAGGCTCAAATATGTTATTAAGTAAGGTGGCAATGGATATCGAAGCGAAGCATACAGCCAATGGTATTACAGAATGGAGATATTATGATGTCCCCCAAAAGTTGTGGAAAATTTCGCCACTAAGGGAATTTTGGGGCATTAATAAAAAAACAGAAGCAAAACTTAACAAGAAAGGGATTGTAACGGTAGGCGATTTAGCACAGTATCCGTATAAATATCTCAAAAGAGATTTTGGTGTAATAGGGGTGGATATGCATTTACACGCAAACGGTATTGATCAAAGTAAATTGAGAGAGAAATATAATGTTACTAATCCTTCTATATGCAAAAGCCAAATTTTGATGAGAGATTACCGATTTGAAGAGTCGAAAGTAGTCATGCAAGAACTAATTGAAGATGTTGCTAGTAGAATAAGAGCACGTAAGCAATTGGCAAGAACCATTCACTTTTCATTTGGCTATACGGAAGGTGGCGGCGTACATAAGCAATATACATTAACGGATGAGACAAACTTGGAGCGAGATATTTATAAGGTAGTAAATTATTATGCGAATCAATTATGTGATAAACACGCGCTGTATCGGACATTGAGTGTATCATTGACACAACTTATTAATGAAGAAGACCGTCAACTCAATTTGTTTATTGATGAGTATGAAAGAAGACGAGATGAGAAATTAGCCAAAACTATTGATTATTTACAAAATAAATATGGGAAGGGCATTATATCTAAAGCGATATCTTATACTGATGCTGGAACAAAGCATGGACGATTAGGTTTAATGGCAGGGCATAAAATGTAAATAATGTCCTCCTAACAATGATGGTATCAAGATGAAAACTGGGCATTCCAATTGCCAACTTGCTTTGCTCGTGGTATATCTTTGTGAAGTTTTCTTTACTCAGGGCTCGATGTCCAATTTTGCATCGTTTGTATCATTTCTGCATTGGGATCCAATCATCGGTGTCTTGAGCTACTAATATTTTAGGAGCGTCATCAAGTTAGGAGGATATACTTATAAAATATATGTTTCAAAATCATGCAATGCCTGAATACCACGTTCGCGATCTTCAGGAGTTTTAAAGCTAATTTGCAAAGCACCTAAAATATCTTCACGAACTTCGAGAATTTTTAAGTTACTTATAGAAATATTATGTAAACTTAAGATGGAAGTAACTTTGCTAATCATACCCGATTTATCTGGAATATCTACATAAAGATCATACGCAATACTTAGTGCACCTTGTTGCTTAACTGGGAGCTGGTCTCTGAACTTTTTAGCACTTGAGAAGAAATCATGAATCTCATCAATGTGATTTGAGCGAATATGCGTGGAAATTGAATCTATCTGTTGTTGTAACATATCCAATAGGTGAAGTATGTTCTCTTGGTTACTAAATGTAATGTCACGCCACATATCTGCATTACTACTAGCAATACGTGTAACATCTCTAAAACCACCAGCAGCTAATTGAGTTATCAAAGCATGATGATTTGAGTTTGATTCGCTTAAATGAACTAAACTTGATGCAATAATATGAGGTATGTGACTGACGACACCAGTAACGTAATCATGTTCTTGAGCAGAGGTTGTTATAAATTTTGCAGATGTCGTTGATAATAATGATTGTAATTTTTGGGATGTTTCAGCATTGCGTGCATCATTATAAACAAGGATGTAGTAAGCATTCTCAAATAAGTGTTTTTTAGCGTTAAGAACACCTGATTTATGACTTCCAGCCATTGGATGGCCACCAATAAGATGAATATCATTGCTTAACAGAAATGCTTCGTAGCTTTGAATATTAGCTTTCGTACTGCCAGTATCAGTTACAATCAAATGAGGTTGTGTTTGATAATTGGGTAATTCTTTTAAATACACTTCAGTTTGTTGTACAGGCGTAGCATAAATAATAACGTCTGCTTTTTTAACACCTTCACTATAATCTTCAACTTTTTCGTCAATTATTCCAATCGACAAAGCTTTTTCTAGTTGATTTTTATCTGCATCAAAAGCAGATATGGTTAAGTTAGGCTGGTAATATTTTAAGTTGCTGGCTAAACTTCCACCAATCAAACCAAGACCTACAAATAAAATATGTTGCATATTGAATCACCTTATTTCGAAATTTTCAGAATATGTACATTGTAAGGTACAGGCTATAGATAAACAATAGTAAAATAAATGAATTAATAGTGATAGTATTATAAATACGATAAAATGTTACCAACAAATAATTTAACTAGGGGGAGATAATGATGACTCAAAAGGTATTGAAAACAATAAAAGAACTCACAGAAATCAATAGCCCATCTGGTAATGCGACAGAGGCAATCAATTATGTTAAGAATAGAGTTGAATCACTAGGTTATGACACAAAGATAACAAATAAAGGCGCTTTAATTATCGAAGTTCAAGGAGAAAACCAAGCGCAACAAAGATGTATTACTGCTCATGTAGATACATTAGGAGCAATGGTTAAAGACATTAAAGAGGATGGCCGATTGGCTATAAGCTTAATAGGTGGATTTACATACAATGCTATTGAGGGAGAATATTGTGAGATTCAAACTGAATCGGGACAAACATATACTGGAACGATATGTATGCATGAAACAAGTGTGCACGTTTACAGAAATAACCATGAAATACCAAGAGATAGTGAACATATGGAAATCCGTATCGATGAAAAAACGACATCTGATCAAGAGACAAGAGATTTAGGAATTGAAGTGGGAGACTTTGTCAGTTTTGATCCTAGAACTGAGATTACCTCATCAGGATTTATCAAATCAAGACATTTAGATGATAAAGCGAGTGTGGCAATGATACTAGAATTGCTAGAGAAACTTAAGCAAGAAAAAACGCAATTACCACATACAACTCAATTTTACATTTCCAATAACGAAGAAATTGGTTATGGTGCGAATGCTTCTATATCGGATAAGATAGTAGAATTTATTGCACTTGATATGGGCGCATTAGGTGATGGCCAGTCATCAGATGAATACACCGTATCAATTTGTGCTAAAGATGGATCTGGTCCATATCATAAAGAATTAAAATCACATCTAATAAATTTATGTAAAATAAACGATATACCATATAAAGTGGATATTTATCCATATTATAGTTCAGATGCGTCAGCAGCCTTAAAAGCTGGTGCTGATATTCGTCATGGTCTATTTGGTGCTGGTATCGAATCATCTCATGCACTAGAGAGAACACATGTAGAATCTATTGAAGCAACGCAAAATCTTCTTTATGCATACTGTTTATCACCTATAAATTTATAATTGATTGTTGACAAACAAAATAGATTTTTGTATTATACTGAATTATAAGAAATATCACACAATTCTATGAATGAAGTAGATGATATGGTTTGTAGCAAATAGAAAGCCAATGGGTGATGCAAATTGGCACAACGTATTTATCGAATTGGGTCTGGAATTCTAAAGTTTAATAATTGATGAGTGAACAAATTATTGTTAATTAAGGTGGCACCACGGTAACGCGTCCTTATAAAGTAAGCGCGTATGCTGTGGTGTTTTTTATATTCAATTTAATAGCATAAATGAAGTAGTGATAAGTATGGTAGTGACAGAAAGTTGATGGGTGATGTAAATCAACACCGCTTAATATGAAATTGGGTTTATGCTAGTAAAACAAATTAATATCAATGAGTGAATGTTCAATATTCCGAATAATCGGAATATTGCGTTAATTAAGGTGGTACCGCGCGTCAGCGTCCTTTAGATAAGGAGGCTGACTTTTTTTATGAAAGGAATGAGAAAATGGATTTTTATTATGAAGTATTAAGAGCGCATATAACGCCCGAAGTTTTAGGGCAGTTAAACGAACGAAAAATTATACTCGAAAGTACGAGTCAACAACAATTGAAAGGTAGATACTCTATCGTAGCATTTGAGCCCTATGGCACTGTCAAATTAAATAATAATGCATTGATAATTGAAACTTTAAAAGGAACTCAAACAATAACTTCCGAGCCATACAATTATTTGAAATCATTCATCAATCAGTTTGATTGTGACATTGATGATGAAACATTAAAACAATTGCCATTTATTTCAGGTTTTATCGGAACGTGTAGTTTTGATTTAGTGCGACATGAATTTCCAATTTTACAACGCATCGCTATTGAAAGTAATAAAACAACACACGACGCAACGCTTTATATGATAGAAGATGTCTTTGTATTTGATCATTATAAAGATGAGTTATACGTCATTGCGTCAAATCAATTTTCAAAAGTAAGTAAAACTGAATTAAAAACTAGGGTAGCTCGTAACGTTCAGTCATTATCACACATTCAAGTTTATCAAGAAGATATTAAAAAACGACCTAAGCGATCAAATATAAAAGCAAATATTTCTGATGAACAATTCATTCAGATCATCCAAGAAATGAAACGACGGATTACTGAAGGAGATATGTTTCAAGTTGTACCTTCTAGAATATATAGTTATGAGCATCATTTCAAAGAGGATAAGAACCAATTAAGTTATCAGCTTTATCAAAATTTAAAACGGAAAAACCCTAGCCCATATATGTATTACATCAACATGGACCGAGAGATTATAGTTGGGAGTTCACCAGAAAGTTTTGTCGCAGTTCATAACGGTGAGGTGACAACGAATCCCATTGCTGGAACGATTCAACGTGGTACAACGCCAGAAAAGGATGAGCGTAATGCTAATCAATTAATCACAGATGAGAAAGAGCGAAGTGAACATAGTATGCTTGTAGATTTAGGTAGAAACGACATTCATAGAGTGAGTATCACCGGAACTTCTGAAATATCTAAACTTATGGTAATTGAAAAATATGAACATGTCATGCATATCGTCAGTGAAGTGAAAGGCAAAATTAAAAAGGGGTTATCTCCGATGACTATTATTGCAAGTCTTTTACCAACTGGAACCGTTTCTGGTGCGCCTAAACTAAGAGCAATACAACGTATATATGAAGCATATCCATATAAGAGAGGCGTCTATAGTGGTGGCGTTGGTTATATCAATTGTAACCAAAATTTAGATTTTGCATTGGCAATACGGACCATGCTCATTGATGACAATACGGTTAATGTTGAGGCAGGCTGCGGGGTGGTATACGATTCTGTACCTGAAAAGGAGCTTGAAGAAACGCGACTTAAAGCCAAAAGTTTACTGGAGGTAACACCATGATACTAATTATAGATAATTATGATTCATTTACGTATAACTTAGTTGATATTGTTAGTCAAATTGATGATGTATGTATTAAATATCCAAATGATAAAGATGTGTTGAATTATTTAGATCAAATTGATGGTGTGATTATTTCTCCAGGTCCTGGCCACCCATTAGATGGGGATGAATTGATGACAATTATTGATAACTATCATTCATTACCTATTCTAGGGGTATGTTTAGGCGCTCAAGCACTTACTTGCTATTACGGTGGCAAAGTTGTTCAAGGAGAAAAAGTGATGCACGGCAAAGTGGACACACTTGAAATTCAAAATCAGTCGCCACTCTATTTGTCGATACCACATCAAATTAAAATAATGAGATATCACTCCCTTGTCAGTGACATAGCGTCTTTTCCAAAGAATTTAATTATTACTGGGCGGACGAAAGATGCAATACAATCCTTTGAAGATAAGGAACATCTACATTTCGGAATTCAATATCATCCCGAATCATTCGCCACTGAGTTTGGCGCACAAATCATTAAGAATTTCATTCATATTGTAAAAGAAAGGGGGCATCTGAATGGCGCTAATAAAACATATAAATAAACATACTACTATAACCCAATCAGAGGCAACGCAATTGATAATGTATCTAACGAATCCGCAAGTTGATATTGAAGAAAAAGTCGATGTACTAACGCGTTTTACTAAAAAAGAAATTAAACAAGAAGAATTAACTTATATTGCCAATGGATTAATTCAAACTATGTATCCTAAACAACCCACATATGAAGGTAGTATTTGTGTGTGTGGAACAGGAGGGGATAAATCAAATAGTTTTAATATTTCAACGACGGTATCGTTTGTCGTCGCGAGCGCAGGTGTTCCGGTTATCAAACATGGAAATAGAAGCATCACATCGCATTCAGGAAGCACAGACTTATTAAAAGAATTAGACATAAGGACGACGAAAGTATTAGATGTAACATTACAAATCGAAAGGCAAGGATTGGCATTTATTAATGCGATGGAATCTTATCCCATTATGAAACATATTCAACCTGTTAGAAAAATGATTCCAATGCCGACTATTTTTAATATAATTGGGCCACTTATCAATCCATTTAAATTAACTTATCAAGTCATGGGCGTATACGACCCAAGTCGGTTGCACATGATAACGCAAACGCTTAGAGATTTAGGGCGTCGAAGAGCAATCGTAATACATGGAGCCAACGGTATGGATGAAGCTACATTATCTGGAGACAATGAAATTTATGAGCTAAATGAAAAGGGTAATATAACGCATTATTATATTAATGCTAAAGAATATGGATTAAAGGCTGCTGATAACACAGCATTACAAGGTGGTAGTCCAATTGAAAACAAACAAATTACGTTGGACATTTTAAGTGGTCGTGACACATCTTGTAGAAGAGATGTTGTTGTACTGAATGCAGCCCTTGCATTATATGTATCAGAAAAAGTAGCTACAATCGCTTCCGGAATAGATCTCGCACAACATTTAATTGATAGTGGTCGTGCGATGAAACAATTTTTACAAATTAGAGGTGATAGTTGTGACAATATTAAATGACATAGTGGCATATAAAAAGCATTTATTAAACGATGGTTATTACCATCAGAAATTGCAAACATTAAAAGCGACAAAACATAGTCGTAAAGCACGTTTAACCGATGCATTAAGTAGAAACGAAAATTTGGTATTAATCGCCGAGATCAAATCTAAGAGTCCGTCCATTAAGGCATTTCAACAAAAAGATGTAGTTCAACAAATAAATGATTATGAAAGATATGGCGCAGATGCCATTTCTATCCTTACTGATGAACAATATTTTGGTGGTAGTTTTGAAAGATTACAAGCTTTATCGGCAAAGACGCAATTGCCGGTGTTGTGCAAAGATTTTATCATTGATCCGCTTCAAATTGATGTTGCTAAACAAGCGGGTGCATCAATTATTTTACTCATTGTGAATATTCTTACTGATGAAAAGTTAAAACAACTTTATCATTATGCGACGTCTAAGGGATTAGAAGTGTTAGTTGAAGTACATGATGATAATGAGTTACAACGGGCACATGAGTTAGAACCGCAAATCATTGGTGTAAATAATCGAGATTTAAAATCCTTTAACACCGATGTTGAACATACGAATCATATACTTGAGTATAAAAAGGAAAACTATTTTTATATATCTGAAAGTGGTATTCAATCACAACAAGATGTCAAACAAATCATAAATAGTGGTATTGACGGCTTATTAGTGGGTGGTGCTTTAATGAATTGTAATCAGTTAGAACATTTTATACCATCACTTAAATTAAAAAAGGTGAAAGTATGATTTTAAAATTTTGTGGATTTAAAACAAAATCAGAAGTGTTAAAGTTGCCTACTCTGAATGTAAATATGGTGGGATTTGTACACTATCCTAAAAGCAAACGTCATTTAGAGATTGAACAAATTAATGCGTTAGCCCAGTTTGTCCCAGACGGTATAGATAAAGTAGTTGTAGTCGTTAATCCCACCTTCCAGCTTATAAAGCATATTTTAAAACAAACGCATATCAATGCGATTCAACTCCATGGGGAAGAAACGATAGCATTTATCAAGCGAATTAGGCTGAATTTTAAGAACATTAAGATAATTAAAGCGTTACCAGCTAGCCAGAATATCATAGATGAAATTGAACGATATCGTCCTTATGTAGACTTATTTATTATAGATACACCATCTAAGCATTATGGTGGGACTGGTTATTCATTTGATTGGACGATTTTAAAACGCATTAAGCAATCCGTTCCATTTTTAATCGCTGGAGGTATTGATGCTAACAAAATAAAACAAATTGAAACATTACATCTAAATCACGTAGGTTATGACATCTCAAGCGGAATCGAAACAAATGGCATGAAAGACAAAAATAAAATGTTAACTGTAATACAACAATTGAAGGGAGTACAAAAGAATGTTTAATATACAAACCGAAGCAGATGAACTAGGATTTTTCGGAGAATATGGTGGTCAATATGTTCCGGAAACACTAATGCCGGCAATTATTGAATTGAAGCAAGCATATGAGAAAGCAAAAAATGATCAATCATTTCAAGATGAATTATCGTACTATTTAAAAGAATATGTAGGTAGAGAAACACCGTTGACGTATGCAAAATCATACACGCAAGCACTGGGTGGCGCTCAAATATATTTAAAACGGGAAGATTTAAATCATACAGGTGCGCATAAAATAAATAATGCATTAGGTCAAGCATTATTGGCAAAGCGAATGGGCAAAAATAAATTGGTTGCTGAGACAGGAGCTGGTCAGCACGGGGTAGCAAGTGCCACAGTTGCTGCATTGTTTGATATGGAGTTAATCGTATTTATGGGTAGAGAAGATATTAAACGCCAACAGCTCAATGTATTTCGAATGGAATTATTAGGTGCCAAAGTTGAAGCAGTTGATGATGGTCAAGGAACACTCTCGGATGCGGTTAATAAGGCATTACAATATTGGGTGAGTCATGTTGAGGATACACACTATTTACTCGGTTCAGCATTAGGACCTGATCCATTTCCCACAATGGTTAGAGATTTTCAAAGTGTAATTGGCCATGAAATAAAAAATCAAATACTTCAAAAAGCAGGACGATTACCTGATGCTGTGGTGGCTTGTATAGGTGGCGGTTCTAATGCTATAGGAACGTTTTATCCATTTATTCAAGATAACGTTAAGTTGTATGGTGTCGAAGCTGCTGGACAAGGATTTGATACAGATAAGCACGCGCTCGCAATTGGAAAAGGGCGACCTGGTGTACTTCATGGTTCAAAAATGTACTTAATTCAAGATGACCACGGACAAGTAGAATTAGCACACTCAATATCGGCTGGTTTAGATTATCCAGGTATTGGACCAGAACATTCATATTATCACGACATTGGACGTGTTAAATACGAACATGCTAGTGATACCGAGGCTATGGAGGCACTTATCCGCTTCAGTAAAATGGAAGGTATTATACCAGCCATTGAAAGTGCACATGCACTGAGTTATGTCGAAAAATTAGCACCAAAAATGAATAAAGATGAGATTTTAGTTGTGACGATTTCAGGTCGCGGTGATAAAGACATGGAGACAATTCGACATTATATGAAGACAAGAGGTGACTCACATGACTAAGCTTTTTATTCCATACATTGTGGGAAATAAATCATTTATTAAGAATATGAAAATCTTAGATGAAAACGGTGCTAATATCGTTGAAATCGGTGTGCCGTTCTCAGATCCAGTTGCGGATGGTCCTATCATTATGGAAGCAGGTAACCACGCGATCAAAGAAGGGGTAACAATAGATTATATTTTTAATGAACTATTTAATCATAAAGATGAAATCAATTGTAAATATGTACTAATGACGTATTACAACATTATTGTTTCTTATGGCGAAGAGGCTTTCTTTAAACAATGCGCAAATGTGGGTGTTTATGGTGTGATTATTCCTGATTTGCCACACGAATTAACTCAAAAATTGAAAGCTAAAATAGCTAAGGTGAATGTTAAGCTCATATCACTTGTAGCAATGACTGCAGATGATGAACGTATTAATAAAATTGTTAAACAGGCAGAAGGATTTATCTATACGGTAACAATGAATGCTACAACGGGTGAAAATGGAACATTTCATCCACAATTGAAAGATAAATTAAAACTGCTTAAAGCACATACAGATATACCAGTTGTTGCAGGGTTTGGAATCAGAACAATTGAACATGTCAAAGATATTGCTGATGTAGCAGACGGTGTAGTTATTGGTAGTGAAATCGTTAAACGTTTGAGTCAAGATGATAATGTGGATACGATTCACTTTTTGAAACAAGTAAGAGAGACGTTAGATATGCTTTAGATAAAAAGTGTCCCTTGGTAGTGGTAATACAAATTTGAATCATTATTATACAATAGCCACACCTGATTATTGTTGCAAAACAAACTGGGAGCGGACGACGAATTTTAAAAGAATTCTGTTCCGCTTCCAGTTTTTATTTACTACTTTAATTAGATGATATCGTTTAGGTAGGATCACAACATTTATTTTATAAAATATTTCAATCTCATAAATGGTTTGTATTTTAGTTTTGTTAATTTCTATTGTATACTAAATGAAACTGGATATATAAATTTTTGGTTGAAGATAAAGATATTATTCAAAATTATAATTTAAATTTTGAACTAAAAAAATAGATAAAGATTCTTTGAAGTAGGAGCAATAAATAATGAAGTTTACAAATTTAACAGCTGCAGAATTTGGCAATTATACAGATAATATGCCATATAGTCATTTCACCCAAATGACTGAAAACTATGAGATGAAAGTTGCAAATAAAACAGAAACTCACTTAGTTGGTATCAAAAATAAAGATAATAAGGTCATTGCAGCTTGCATGTTAACAGCAGTACCAGTCATGAAATTTTTTAAGTACTTTTATAGTAACCGTGGACCAGTAATTGATTATGATAACAAAGAGCTTGTCCACTTTTTCTTTAATGAATTAACAAAGTATTTAAAACAACATCATTGTCTCTTTGTTCGTGTTGATCCTTATTTACCATATCAATACTTGAATCATGACGGTGACATAACAGGTAATGCTGGCAATGATTGGTTCTTCGATAAGATGAAGCATCTAAGATTTGAACATGAAGGATTTACTAAAGGCTTTGACCCGATTAAACAAATTCGTTACCATTCTGTTCTAGATTTAAAAAACAAAACAGCTAAAGATGTATTAAACGGTATGGATAGTCTTCGTAAACGTAATACAAAAAAAGTTCAAAAAAATGGTGTGAAAGTTAAGTTCTTATCAGAAGAAGAACTTCCAATCTTCCGTTCATTTATGGAAGATACTACCGAAACGAAAGAGTTCCAAGATAGAGACGATAGTTTCTATTATAATCGATATAGACATTTTAAGGATCGCGTGCTCGTTCCATTAGCTTATATTAAATTTGATGAGTATTTAGAAGAACTTCAGAATGAACGTGAAACGTTAAATAAAGATGTAAATAAAGCGATTAAAGATATTGAAAAACGCCCAGATAATAAAAAGGCGTTAAATAAAAAGGAAAACCTTGAAAAACAACTTGATGCTAATCAACAAAAAATAGATGAGGCAAAAACATTACAAGCTGAACACGGTAATGAACTGCCAATATCTGCTGGTTTCTTCTTTATCAATCCATTCGAAGTTGTATACTATGCTGGAGGAACTTCTAATAAGTATAGACATTTTGCGGGAAGTTATGCTGTTCAATGGACAATGATTAATTATGCGATTGATCACGGCATTGATAGATACAATTTTTATGGCATCAGTGGTGACTTCAGTGAAGATGCTGAAGATGTTGGTGTTATTAAATTTAAAAAAGGCTTCAATGCAGATGTAATTGAGTATGTTGGGGACTTTATGAAACCGATTAACAAACCTATGTATTCAGTATATAAGACACTCAAAAAGATGAAAAATAGATTTAATTAAGAGGGGAATAGACGAATATGAAATTTACAGAGTTAACAGTTAAAGAATTCGAAAACTTTGTACAAAACCCATCATTAGAAAGCCATTACTTCCAAATGAAAGAAAATATTCAAACACGTGAAAATGATGGCTTTGAAGTAGTGTTACTTGGTGTTAAAGACGAAGGCAATAAAGTGCTTGCAGCTAGCCTTTTCTCAAAAATACCAACTATGGGAAGTTATGTATATTACTCAAATCGCGGTCCAGTTATGGATTACTCAGATCTAGGTTTAGTTGATTTTTATTTACGTGAATTAGAAAAATATTTACATCAACATCAATGCCTATACGTTAAAATTGATCCATATTGGATTTATCAAATTTATGATAAAGATATTAATCCACTTGAAGATAGAGAGAAAAATGATGCGGTAGTCAACTTATTTAAATCTCATGGTTATGAGCACCATGGATTTACTACTAAATATGACACATCAAGTCAAGCGCGTTGGATGGGGGTTAACTACCTAAAAGGAGAAACACCTGCATCATTGAGAAAGCAATTTGATAGCCAACGAAAAAGAAATATCAATAAAGCGATAAACTACGGGGTAAAAGTAAGATTTCTAAGTAGAGATGAATTTCATATATTCCTAGATTTATATCGTGAAACAGAAGCGCGAACAGGTTTCGTATCTAAGACGGATGAATACTTCTATAACTTCTTTGATACTTATGGAGATAAAGTGCTTGTTCCACTTGCATACATTGATTTAGATGAATACATAAAATCATTGCAAGACGCGTTAACTGACAAAGAGAGCCGTCGTGATCAAATGATGGCAAAAGAAAATAAAAATGATAAACAACTTAGAAAAATTGCTGAATTAGATAAGCAAATTGAACACGATAAAAAAGAACTCTTAAATGCAAGCGAATTACGTCAAACAGATGGCCAAATCTTGAATTTAGCATCAGGTATTTTCTTCGCAAATGCATATGAAGTGAATTACTTCTCTGGAGGCTCATCTGAAAAATATAATAATTATATGGGACCATATATGATGCATTGGCATATGATGAACTATTGTTTCGAACATGGTTATGATCGCTATAATTTCTACGGTTTATCAGGCGATTTCACAGAGAATAGTGAAGATTATGGTGTTTATCGCTTTAAACGAGGATTTAATGTATATATCGAAGAGTTAATTGGGGATTTCTATAAACCTATTAATAAGTTTAAATATTGGTTGTTTAATACACTTAATACAATTCGCAAGAAAATAAAAAAAATAAATTAATGTTAATAAAGGCTGCGACATTCAACATGTCACAGCCTTTATTTATCGTAACGAGTGATAGAGACAAGTTACAATACAGTGTAGGTAAATTCTAAGTTGATTTTCATGTTGCCCCTACAATTTAATATTACCACAGGTTTGGTTTTTAGCAATAATATTACAAAATAAATTTATTTTAGTAAAATTAAAATGTATAAAAACTAATTCCTTATAGAAATTAATTTAGTTTATCTTTTATGGGTATGTACATCATTTACGGTTTAATGCGAAACAATTACGATTTAAAACAAAATACCATACTTATAAGTGAGAAAGAAATATTTAGGCACCTTGGAAGCATTTTAAATATAACTATGTAAATACAGTAATTTAAGAAAAACCTAAATTATATCGGCGAGTCTCTATCATCGATTAAAACGATATACGTTCACATTTAGTTGAATGTATGTACTTAGTCATTGGTATAGTAAATATTATTTACTTAATTATTTAACGTTTAGGTAGCTGCTAAATACTGCAAGTTCTTGATCAATGATACGTAGTGATAAAATAACATGTTCAGAAATCATCCTGACAGCGTAGGAATAAGTGTAATAACTAAAGATATATATCAATGTCAGTATTTTAGTTTACATAATATATATTATAGGAAGTTATATGTATTATCCTAGGGGACCTATTCTTCCATGGATTAATCCACTTCTGATTAAATAGCGTTTATGATTTTCTTTTTAGTTAATATATACTTACATTGATATCATTTAACCACAAATTGTTTTACATGCTAAACTTTATACATACTTATATATTAAGGAGTTATATATGAATATCATATTAGATATTGATGGTACGATTTGTTTTGATGGACAACAAATTAATCAAGATATTGTCGATCGTTTACTTAGTTTACATAATATAGGACATAGAGTTATTTTTGCTTCGGCAAGACCGATACGTGATTTAATACCTGTTTTACCTAAGCAATTTCATTTATTTCCACTTATTGGCGGTAATGGTTCTATCGTTTCTATTAATGGTCATATACGACCATTGGCAACCATTCAGCCTAAATCTTTTAAGGTAATCAAAGATGTTATTAACCACTATGCTTTAGATTATATTGTAGATGATCAATGGGATTATGCTGCGCGTGTTGATGAGTCTCATACTATTTTTCGTCGTCTTGATCCACAACGATTAGCACACAAATTAACACTTGATGATATTAAGGCACCGATTAAGACGATTTTATTGAATATTGCTAACGAATATTTTGATGAAATTGCTACTTATATAGCAACAACTGCACCTCATTTATCTCTGATTAATCATTCGAATGAACATAATATTGATATTACCGCTAAATATATCAATAAATTTACGGCTATTGAATCTATCCTTGGTAGTCAGCCAGCCTATATTGCATTTGGTAATGATCATAATGATATTGAGATGCTACAACACGCTAAGATTGGCTATTTTGTGAATAATAATCAAATAGATGTTACTCTTTTTAAAAACGAAAATAAAATTCAGTGTATTGATGCTAATACAGATGCCCTATGTCTTGTTTTAGATCAATTACTGGAAGATTTAGTTTAAAAATAAGTGAGTATATGCATTAAATTATATTGAAAATGATTATCAATTTCGATTATAATTGTTTCATAGGAGGCTTAATTATGAAAAATTCATTTAAATATATTGCTATACTCTTTTCAATCATCATATTACTTGCTGCGTGTGGCAAGGATTCGAATTCAAAAACATCCTCTTCCAAGGATACGATTACCGTTGACAATACATATGAATTCAAGGATAAAAATAATACCCATACTAAAGGTGATATGAAAACCGAGAAAGTTAAGATTCCAGTAAATCCAGACCGAGTTGCTGTGTTGGATTATGGTGCGCTAGATATTATGAAACAGATGGGATTAGAAGACAAAATTGTAGCTATTGCAAAAGGTAAAGGTGCAGCATTCTTGCCTACTTCCCTTTCTGAATTTAAAAATGACAAATATACTAACTTAGGTAATCCTGGACAACCTAATTATGATAATTTAGCAAAGGCTAAACCCGAAGTCATTTTCGCTTCATTTAGACAAGCTCATACTAAAACTTTAGATGAAATGAAAAAAGCTGCACCTAACGCTAAAATATTATTTGTGAGTCCTGACAACGATCATTATATTGAATCAATTAAAGATAACACAACGTTGTTTGGTAAAATTTTCAAAAAACAAGATGTAGCTAAAGATTTAAATGAAAAACTTAGTAAGAAAGTAGCTGAGATGAAAAAAGTTATCAATAACGATACGGTACTATTTCTAAACGCAGATGATAAAGGTGTTAAAGCATTTGGTCCTACAGGACGTTTCGGTGGATTCCTAAATAAAGATTTAGGTATAATGCATGCTGACAAGTCTATGAAAGCAAACTCAGCTGGTAATACAGTTACTTATGAGTATTTAAATAAAGTAAATCCAGATAAGTTATTTGTAATAGATCGTACACAAAAAGGTAACGACAAAACCTTACCTTCTGCTTTAAATAATGATGTCATTAAAAATATGAAGGCAATCAAGCATAATCAAGTTTACCAATTTGAATCTAATGCATGGTATTTTTCAGAAGGTGGTATTCAAACAACGATTGAACAATTAGATAAAATTGAAAAGGCATTTAATAAATAATAGAGCACACCCCCTAAATATAATAAAAAACGTTTGAAACATCATGCTTAATGCATTTAGTTTCAAACGTTTTTTTATTATCTATTGCGACGACGGAATGTTTCGTCATCATCTTCGTATTTACGTATTTCCTTTTCTAATTGTTTCTTTTTACGTTCACGACGCCAATTTCTAGTGAAATACCATAATAAAAAGCTAATAATTAAACTGATAATGGCTAAAAACGCAGCGTATCCAAGTAATGGTTGGAATGAAATGTCATAAAAATTAGGTATGAAAAATGCTAAAACAGCTAACGCAACAAATGTAATTACTGCGGATACAAACCATTTTTTTAGTACTAAAGCACTAAAGACAGTCAAAATAATCATTGCAACTATAGTAATCCATAAATAGTTTGGCATATCAAAAATAGTCATGTGTATCTCCTATCCTAAAAAAAGTTCTTTTAAATACTATACAATAATACGTAATTAAATCATACATCTTTGCTTACGAGTTTAACTCGGCCTTAAGGCTTAATAATGAGTTTGAAAATAATATTGTGTATAATAGTTGTGAAAAATAATTGAGGGAGTGAAATATATGACGTCAGGTTTACCATTTAGAAAAGATGTCTCTGAATCAGAAAAATGGAATTTAAATGATTTATTTGAAAGTGACGCACATTTTTATGAAACGTTAGATAATGTCCTTAACCAATCAAAATCATTTAACCAACAATACAAAGGTAAAATTACTGATGCTACGATGATTAGAAAAGTGTTGATTGAATTTGAAAATATCCTTATTCAGCTTGATCGTCTAGGCAATTATGCAGAATTACGACTAAGTGTCGATACAGCAAACACAGAGGCACAAACATTAAGTGCTAAATTATCAACAAATTATGGAAAAATTTCAAGTCAGTTATCCTTTGTAGAATCAGAAATAGTATTACTACCTGAGGATGTGATTAAACAAGCAATAGCTGAATCTGATGTGCCACACTACTTAGAAAAATTAATTGAAAGCAAACCATATCAATTATCTCCAGAAGTTGAGCAAGTATTGGCTAGCTTGTCACCTACTTTCCAAAGTGCCTATGAATTATATGGCACTACGAAAATGTTAGACATTGCCTTTGAATCATTTGAACATAATAATGTGACATACCCTATGGATTACGCTACATTTGAAAATGAATATGAAGATAATGCTGATCCTGAATTTAGACGTAAAAGTTTCAAAAGCTTTAGTGACGCATTAAAGAAATATCAACATACAACTGCTGCGACATATAACCAACATGTGCAACAAGAAAAAATAGAAGCAGATTTAAGAGGTTATGATTCTGTCATTGACTACTTATTACATGATCAAGAAGTTACTCGAGAAATGTATGACAGACAGATTGACGTAATTATGAGTGATTTAGCGCCAGTAATGCAGAAATACGCTAAACTATTACAACGTATTCACAAGCTAGACAAAATGCGCTTCGAAGATTTAAAAGTATCTGTTGATCCAAGTTATGAGCCTGAAATATCAATAGAAGATTCTAAACAATATATTCATGGTGCACTAAAGGTACTTGGTGATGACTATATTCAAATGGTGGAACATGCTTATAATCAGCGCTGGATTGATTTTGCACAGAATAAAGGGAAAGATACAGGTGCTTATTGTGCTAGTCCATATGCTACACATTCATATGTATTTATTTCTTGGACAGGTAAAATGACTGAAACATTTGTCTTAGCACACGAATTAGGTCATGCAGGACATTTCACATTAGCACAGCAACATCAACACTTGTTAGATTCTGAAGCATCAATGTATTTCGTTGAAGCACCATCTACTATGAATGAAATGTTAATGGCTAATTATTTATTCAGTAATAGTGAAGACCCTAAATTTAAACGTTGGGTCATTGGTTCAATATTATCACGTACGTATTATCATAATATGGTTACTCACTTATTAGAAGCTGCATATCAACGTGAAGTATACCGCAAAGTGGATAATGGTGAATCACTAACAGCGCCAGTACTCAACCATATCATGCAAGATGTTTATGAACAATTCTTTGGTGACACTGTTGAGTTAACAGATGGTTCGGAATTAACTTGGATGCGCCAACCCCACTACTATATGGGATTGTACTCATACACATACTCTGCAGGGTTAACTATTGGTACGGTTGTTTCACAAAAAATTAAGCAAGAAGGTCAACCCGCAGTAGATGCATGGTTAAACACATTACAAGCAGGTGGAAGCCAATCACCTGTTGCTTTGGCAAAAATTGCAGGTGTTGATATTACAACAGATGCCCCACTTAAAGCAACAATCAAATACATTTCTGACTTAGTAAACGAAGCGGAACAATTAACAGATGAAATTGAACAACAAGGTTAAGTCATTACGTTTGTTGATTAATTTTAAAACCCTGAAAATAACTAGTTAATCAGTTATTTTCAGGGTTTATTTACTTGATTTGGGTTATTTCATTTAGGAATAATTCTATGTTATTTATCGTAATGTTCCCCAGTATAGAAATAATAAATACTTTCTGCTATATTTCTAACGTGGTCCCCGACTCTTTCAAGGTTTCGAGCTGCAAGGTGTGCTTGTCCGGCTACAAAAGGATCGTTATCGATTAGATAAGTCGTGTTAACAATATTGGCATAAAGATCATCAATGTCTTTATCACGTTCAATCACTTCTTTAATCAATGTGATATCTTCTTCCTTTGTTGCGGTGTTAAGGTCTTGCAACATTAGCATTGCCAATTTCCCCATCGTTTTTAAACGCGTTAACACATAATGATCCGTAATCTTTACTCGGAGTCTAATATGCGCGATATGTGCTGCATTATCACCCATTCGCTCAAAGTCTGTGGAAATTTTTAAAGCTGCCATCATCATTCTTAAATCAGTTGCAATAGGTTGTTGCTTAGTGATGAGCATAATCACTTTTTCATTAATTTCATAGTCTAAATGATTAATCGTTTTATCATTTTCAATTACTTTTCTTGCATAATTTTTATCTTCTTCACTTAACGACACTAAAGCATGTTCTAGATTAAAATAAACACGAAGACCAAGGTGACGAATATCTTTAATTAAGTCACCCAATTGACCTTCGTATTTCTGTCTAATAATGGTCATCATAGTCGAATATTAACCGAAACGTCCTGAGATGTAATCTTCTGTTTGTTTATCAGAAGGATTAGAGAAGATTTTATCAGTGTCGTCATATTCATTAACGTACCCATTAAGGAAGAATGCAGTTTTATCTGATACACGTGCAGCTTGTTGCATGTTGTGTGTAACCATAATAATTGAATAATTTTCTTTTAATTCTTGAACCAATTCTTCAACTCTTAGAGTAGAAATTGGGTCAAGTGCAGACGTAGGTTCGTCCATTAAAATGACATCTGGTTCAATTGCTAAACATCTAGCGATACAAACACGTTGTTGTTGACCACCAGACAAACCATATGCATTTGTGTGTAATCTATCTTTTAATTCATCCCAAATTGCAGCGCCACGTAAAGATTTTTCTACGATTTCATCTAATAGTTTCTTATCTTTAATACCGTGTGTTTTAGGGCCATAAGTAATGTTATCATAAATTGATTTTGGGAATGGGTTTGGTTGTTGGAACACCATACCAACATTCGTTCTTAATTTTTCTTTAGAATAATTTTCGTCAAAGATATTTTGATCACGGTAAAGAATTTTACCAGCAGTTTTGACTGAAGGTACTAATTCTACCATACGATTTAATGTTTTAATGTATGTTGATTTACCACAACCAGATGGTCCAATAATTGCTGTTACATTGTTTTCTAAAATATCTAAATTGATATTTTGTAAAGCATGTGTATCGCCATACCATAAATCTAAGTTTTGTGTTGAATAAACTACTTTTTTATTCGTATCAGTTTCGTTATTATGTTTCACTTCATTTGATGAAACAACTGTTGAAATTGAGTCTTGAGATCGATTTGTATGTTGTGCTAATTCTTTCTCTTTAACATTTGTATTTGCCATAATTAAAAACTCCTTTATATCTGTAAGATTGAAACGATAATGATGCACGATTATAAACATGTCATTGTCGCTTCAATCTTCACTCCCTAATGAATGATGTATATGAATGGATTAATATTTTCTAGAGAACTTGTTACGTAAGAAAATGGCTACTGCGTTCATCAATAATAAGATGACTAGTAATACGATAATTGCTGCTGATGCAACATTTTGGAATTCAGCTTGAGGCATTTTAGCCCAAGTGTAAATTTGCGTTGGTAATGCTGTAAACATAGACATAATACTTGTTGGTGTTGCTAATAGAATCGTTGGTATACCAATTAAGATTAATGGTGCTGTTTCACCCAGTGCACGAGATAAAGATAGAATGAAACCAGTTAAGATACCAGGTAGTGCTGCAGGTAATACAACACGTCTAATGGTTTGCCATTTGTTTGCGCCTAAGCCGTAAGAAGCTTCACGAACAGAGTTTGGAACAGCTCTGATTGCTTCCTGACTTGAAACGATAATAATAGGTAAAATAAGTAATGACATTGTTAAGGCTGCAGCGATAACACTATTACCTAAAGCAAGTGCTTGAATACCGCCACCACGAACGAACAATGTTAATCCTAGTAAACCAAATACGATTGAAGGTACACCGGCTAAGTTAGAAATGCTAATTTTAACGAAGCTCGTAAAGAAATTGTCTTTCGCATATTCTTCTAAATAAATTGCCGTACCAACACCTAAAATCATAGAGATTGGGATAATACTTACCATTAACCAAATTGTTCCTGCTAATGCACCTTTAATACCTGCTTGTGAAGGTGTAGAAGAAGAGAAACTCGTAAAGAAATCTGGTGTAAGATAACCAATACCTTTAACAAATGTTTGAATTAATAAAGCTGCAAGTACGATTAAAGCGATGACGATACATGTAAAGAATAACCATTTATTTAGCTTGTTCGTTTTGCCACGACTTGAAATATTTTTTTCTACTTTATTTTGGTCTATTAATGTTTTTGCTTTAGGATTTGTAGTAGCTGTCATATTAATACTCCTCTCTGAAGCGTTTCGAAATCCAATAAGAAATTAAGTTCATTATTAACGTGAAGATAAACAACGTGAAACCAACGGCATAAATACTGTAGTACATATCTGAACCGAATGTAGCATCACCAGTTGCAACTTCTACGATATAACCAGTCATTGTTTGAATTGAACTTGTTAAGTTTAGTGATGCTGTAGGTGAACTACCAGCGGCTAATGATACGATCATTGTTTCACCGATGGCTCTAGAGATACCTAGAACGATTGAAGCTACGACACCAGAGGCTGCAGCTGGTAATACTACTTTTGTAGCAACTTCGAATTTAGTTGATCCTAAACCGTAAGCACCCTCACGAATTTTATTAGGTACAGATGCCATAGCATCTTCACTCATACTTGTAATGACAGGAACAATCATAATACCTACTACAATTCCTGGGCTGACAGAGTTAAAACTATCAAGCGCTGGAATAAACGTTCTTAAAACAGGTGTTACAAACGTTAAAGCGAAGAAACCAAATACAATTGTTGGAATACCTGCCAAGATTTCAAGAATTGGTTTAATAATACGTCGTGCTTTGTCACTTGCATATTCACTTAAATAAATAGCTGCGCCTAATCCAATAGGTACTGCGACGATCGTTGCGATAACTGTAATTTTTAAAGTACCAATTACAAGTGCCCAGATACCATATTTAGGATCAGAACCTGTTGGGTTCCAGTCTTTAGTGAATAGGAATTCAACGATAGATACGCGTGTGAAGAATGTTATTGTTTCAGTTATCAAAGTGAATAGAATACCGATTGTAGTTAAAATTGAGATTGCAGCTATAATACCTAAAATAATGGGTACGATTTTATCACTAAAACCGCCCTTTTTAGCGTTATTTTTAGCTATCAAGTCTCTAACATTAGTTTCCGATGCCATATATAACCCTCTCTTTTTCTCCCAATAAATTTAAAAAAGCGCTAGAAATTATCAGGTAAACAATGAGTTCAAATTAACCTTAAAACATTTTAACAATCACCCATATATTCGAGAACAAGGTAGCAGAGTTGCTACCTTGTAATACCCCTTGAATAATTCCCAGCCCTTTGTTATTAATAATGATTATTATTTATCTGATTTTTTATCATATTTTTCTAAGCTTTTAAGTTCATCTTTGTAAACTTTTTCTGGTGAAGCTACATAACCAGCATCTTCAGCAGATTTACCTTTGTCTTCTAATGTGAATTTGATGAATTCTCTCATTACGTCATTATCTTTTAATGATTTTTCTTTAACATATAAGTATAATGGTCTACTTAAAGCATATGAACCGTCTTTGATTGTTTCTTTAGTTGGTTCAGTAGTTTTGCCTTCATCGTCTTTGATTTTAACTTCTTTTAATTTATCTTTGTTTTGTTCGTAGAAGTTATAACCGAAGTAACCGATACCCTCTTTGTTTTTCTCAACTGATTGAACAATTACGTTAGTATCTCCGTTTTTCTCAGCTTTGATATCTTCTTTGTTCATTACTTCCTCTTCGAAGAAATCATAAGTACCATGACTTGAGTTTGGAGAGAATGCTTTGATTTCTTTATCAGGCCAGCTTGAATTTACATCTTTCCAAGTTTTAGCTTCGCCACTGTAGATTTTTTTCAATTGATCTTTAGATAATTCTTTAACGAAGTCGTTATCTTTGTTTACAGCAACTGTTACACCATCTTGTGCAATTTTGTATTCTTTATATTTAATATCTTTGTCTTCTAATTTTTGTTTTTCTTCATCTTTAATAGGTCTAGAAGCTTGTGAGAAATCAGTTTCGCCAGCGATGAATTTTTCAAAACCAGCACCAGTACCTGCTTGACCAGATGAAATAGTAGCGTTTGGATGATCTTTAGCCCATTTTTCGTTTAATTTTTCAACGATAGGAGCTACTGTTGATGAACCTTCACCTTTGGCTTCACCTTTAAGGTCTTTGCCATCTCCAGAACCACTTCCACTGCTATCTCCACCACCACATGCGCCTAATAATACCGAAGCGCCTAAAACAGTTGTACCAACTAATTGCCATTTTTTCATTGAAATATCCTCCTAATAGATAACCCAAAATGTTATATGTATTTCTTACAGTCCTTATATTACATACCTTTTGTTAATACAAAATGGTTTAAATGTAAATTTTTTGTTAAGATTATAGAAAAATTAATACTAAGCATAAAGATTGTCTATGAAAATAAAAAAGGGGCTGGAGAGAATTCTTATCGAATTCATCTTCCAGCCCCACATGTATGACTAGCGGTTAGAAAAATTTCTTAAAATTACAAAGCGTATTAAAACTACTATTTAAATAGAAGGAAAATGTTTGAATCGAGATGATTAATCTTTTTCTACACGACTCCAACCTTTTTTAGTTAAAGAAATTTTCCCTGTTTCAATATTGATAATTTTATGTTTGTATAAGTGACCAATGGCACGTTTGAATGAACCTTTACTCATGTTGAATACTTCTTTGATTGCTTCTGGGCTTGATTTATCCCAAAAAGGTAATTCACCTTCGTATTCGACTAATAAATCAAATATTACTTGACCATCATCATCAAGACGTTCATGAGCTAGAGGTAAAAATGAACCATTTAGTTCACCTTTATCGTTATGACCAATAATTCGTACTTCTACTTCTTCTCCTAAACGTGGCTCTTCTTTACGTTCTGATTCATGTACAAAGATTTTATAGCCATCATTTGATAGCAAGAAACTTCCTATTCTTAATAATCGATATGGTCTTGCTTTAATAAATTCATTTTGTTTTTCGTCATCATAAACTGGCGTAAACATTTTTTCTACGATTGTTTCACTAGCCAGGCGCGCAAACATTTGATTTTCTCTATCGATACGTAATGTAACGAGTACATAATCTCCAGTTTGAGGCCATAATGATTTCACTTTCGGTAAATCTTCCCAAGGAATAAGTACTTCTCTTGGTAAACCAACATCTACACGTGCACCATCACGGTCTGTTTTTAACACTTTGGCAAAATCATATTTGTCTTTCGTAATGTCCGGCATATTTTGAGTTGCAAATAATTCTCCAGAACGGTTTGGATAGATGAAGAAACTGTATTCTTCACCTGTTTCTAATTCATCTTCATCATTGATTTCTGATTGATTTAATTTTACTTGTTCACCATTTGGACCTTTTAAAAGGTATGTAGAACCTTCTAAACCAATGACTTCTAAAAATTCAATTGAACCAACGATATCTTTATCTAATGCCATAATATTCTCCTTCAGGGGTTTGTATTCTACATTATTATAACATGCATAGTAAAAACAAGCATTCACACGTTTACATTTACATTAGGTCGAAACTCTATACAGAATATGATATAATTTTTGCGTTAGATAAACGATAAATAAAGGAGTAAATGCATGCTACAAGTAACTGATGTAAGTTTACGTTTCGGCGATCGTAAACTATTTGAAGATGTAAATATTAAATTTACTGAAGGTAATTGTTATGGACTTATTGGTGCCAATGGTGCTGGTAAATCAACGTTTTTAAAAATTTTATCAGGAGAAATTGATTCTCAAACAGGACACGTTTCAATGGGTAAAGATGAACGTTTGGCTGTTTTAAAACAAGATCACTTCGCTTATGAAGATGAACGCGTATTAGACGTCGTTATCAAAGGTCATGAACGTTTGTATGAAGTAATGAAAGAAAAAGATGCCATTTATATGAAACCGGATTTCAGTGATGAAGATGGTATCCGTGCTGCTGAACTTGAAGGTGAATTCGCTGAAATGAATGGTTGGAATGCAGAAGCGGATGCTGCTTCCCTACTTTCAGGTTTAGGTATCGCTACTGAATTACATGATAAACAAATGTCTGAATTAGAAAATAATCAAAAAGTGAAAGTTTTATTAGCTCAAAGTTTATTTGGTGAACCAGATGTACTTCTACTCGATGAGCCTACCAATGGTTTAGATATTCCTGCTATTAGTTGGTTAGAAGATTTCTTAATTAATTTCGATAATACAGTCATTGTTGTATCACATGACCGTCACTTTTTAAATAATGTGTGTACACATATTGCTGATTTAGATTTCGGTAAGATTAAATTATATGTAGGTAACTATGATTTCTGGTATCAATCAAGTCAATTAGCTCAAAAAATGGCTCAAGAGCAAAACAAGAAAAAAGAAGAAAAAATTAAAGAATTACAAGACTTTATTGCACGTTTCTCAGCAAATGCTTCTAAATCTAAACAAGCGACAAGTCGTAAAAAACAATTGGAGAAAATTGAATTAGATGATATTCAACCTTCTTCAAGACGTTATCCATATGTTAAGTTTACGCCAGAACGTGAAATTGGAAATGATTTATTAACCGTACAAGGCCTTTCTAAAACGATTGATGGTGAAAAAGTACTTGATAATATCTCATTCACTATGAATCCAAATGATAAAGCAATATTAATTGGAGATAGTGAAATTGCTAAAACAACACTATTGAAAATTTTAGCTGGTGAAATGGAGCCAGATGAAGGTACATTTAAATGGGGTGTAACGACATCATTAAGTTACTTCCCTAAAGATAACTCAGAATTCTTTGAAGGTGTAGACATGAATTTAGTAGATTGGTTACGTCAATATGCGCCTGAAGATGAACAAACTGAAACGTTCTTACGTGGATTCTTAGGACGTATGTTATTTAGTGGTGAGGAAGTTAAAAAGAAAGCGAGTGTACTTTCTGGTGGTGAAAAAGTTCGCTGTATGTTAAGTAAAATGATGCTTTCAAGTGCGAACGTTTTACTATTGGATGAACCTACGAACCATCTTGATTTAGAAAGTATTACAGCAGTAAATGATGGTCTTGCTTCATTTAAAGGTTCGATCATCTTTACGTCATATGACTTTGAATTCATCAATACGATTGCAAACCGTGTCATTGATCTAAATCAACCAGGCGGTTTATCTAAAGAAGTCCCTTATGAAGAATATTTACAAGAAATTGGTGTATTACAAAAATAAATTTATAATTTAAAATAAGGTTGAGATTAAAGTATATCGTTTAGAACACGTCGATTAAGTTCTAGAATAGGATGACTTTGTGTCTCAATCTTAATTTTTTATACTGATTAAAGGTCTCGACACTGAAATTTTTACACTTTTAATTCATATTTACCTTCATGATGAAAAATAGCCTTTAATTTTTCAGTCTATTTCAAAAAATCACAATTATCGGTTTACAGACACAATTGCCATATGTATAATATAAAACATAGCAATTGAATAAGAAATTGATGAGGCGCATCAATCATTAGTATATATTAGATACACTGTCTGCAACAGCTAATATAGAAAGGGTGCGATGCCGAAATGAATCATAATCGCAGGTATGATTTGTTGGACTTTGTGGTTAAGAGCTGAGAGTTTGTCATTATTTAAAAATAATGGAGTGCATCACTTGTATATAAATTATGAGCAAGTTCGAGCATTCCGAACTTGCTCTTTTTTTATAACGTGTGCCTCCCCTAATCTGTAGGAGGTATCGTATTGAAACGAAGTGTTTTGAAATTTGGCGGTTCATCCGTTGCTGATTTTACAAAAATAAAAAATATAGCTAAAATGCTGAAACGTCGAGTAGACGAAGGTGAACAATTAATTGTAGTAGTCAGTGCTATGGGGAAAACAACAGATCAACTAATGGATAATGTCTTCCATTTGACTGCGACACCTAAAGATGAAGAACTTGCACTGTTACTTACTACTGGTGAACAACAAACGGTATCCTATTTATCAATGGTGTTAAATGATATCGGCGTGACTGCTAGAGCCATGACTGGTTATCAAGCAGGTATTAAAACGGTTGGTCATCATTTGAAAAGCAGAATTGCAGAAATTGATTCAAAAACCTTTGATCAAGCTTTTCAAAATAACGACATTTTAGTCGTAGCAGGCTTTCAAGGTATCAATGATGAGTTAGAACTTACAACTTTAGGTCGCGGTGGTTCTGATACAACGGCAGTTGCCTTAGCAGCAAGTAATCAAATACCTTGTGAAATATATACAGATGTTGATGGTGTCTATGCAACCGATCCAAGAGTTCTTAGTAGAGCAAAGCGCTTAGATTATGTATCTTACGAAGAAATGATGGAAATGAGTGCACTTGGTGCAGGTGTACTTGAAACCCGTAGTGTTGAGCTTGCTAAGAATTACGATATACCATTGTATTTGGGAAGAACACTATCAAATGTGAAAGGAACGTGGATTATGCCAAGAACAGAAATTTTAGAAAAGAAAGCAGTCACGGGCGTCGCTTTAGATAAACATATGATGCATGTAACGATAAGCTACCCCCTACCTGACAATCGTTTGTTAACGCAATTGTTTACAGCGTTAGAAGATGGCTCAGTTAATGTAGATATGATATCGCAAATCGTTAACATCGAAGGGCTACAATTATCGTTTACGATTAAAGATAGTGATGTGCATCAAATTTCACATATTTTAAGTGGGCTTTCCGCTCAATTTGAAGCTTTAGATTATAAAATTAATGAAGCTTACGTCAAAATTTCATTAATTGGTTCAGGCATGAGAGATATGTCAGGCGTAGCATCCAGAGCGTTTATTACACTAATTAACGCCAACATCCCTTTTTATCAAACAACAACTTCAGAAATCAGTATTTCATATGTCATTGACGCTGAGAATGGTGAAAAAGCCGTAGAGCGATTATACGGGGCATTTGATATATAATTCATATAACATTTAAATTAAATTTTAGGAAAATTCAAACAAATATTATTGGAGTGATTAATTATGACAAAATTAGCAGTGGTTGGAGCAACAGGATTAGTTGGAACAAAAATGTTAGAAACTATTGATCGTAAACACATTCAATTTGACGAATTGGTCTTATTCTCATCTGCAAGATCTGCGGGGAAAGAAGTTGAATTTCAAGGTCAAACATATGTTGTTCAAGAACTAACAGAAGATGCAGCTAGTGCCCACTTTGACTATGTTTTAATGAGTGCTGGTGGCGGTACAAGTGCACAATTCGCCCCTATTTTTGAAAAAGCTGGTGCAATCGTTATTGATAATTCAAGCCAATGGCGAATGACTGAAGATGTAGATTTAATTGTACCTGAAGTTAATCAACCAGAATTCAAACGTGGTATTATTGCCAATCCTAACTGTTCAACCATTCAATCGGTAGTGCCATTAAAAGTGTTACAAGATCAATTTGGTTTAAAACGTGTGGCATATACTACGTATCAAGCAGTTTCGGGCTCTGGAATTAAAGGTAAACGAGATTTAGCAGAAGGTGCAAATGGGAAAGAGCCAGAAGCATATCCACACCCTATTTACAATAATGTGTTACCTCATATTGATGTGTTTTTAGAAAATGGATATACAAAAGAAGAACAAAAAATGATTGATGAAACACGCAAAATTTTACATGAACCAGATTTAAAAGTCACAGCTACATGTGCCCGCGTTCCGGTACAAGATAGCCATAGTGTTGAGATTGACGTTACGCTTGATAAAGAAGCAACTGTACAAGACATTAAAGCGTTATTCGATAAAGATGATCGTGTTGTATTAGTTGATAATCCTGACAACAATGAGTACCCTCAGGCACTTACTTCTACTGGTAAAGATGACGTGTTTGTTGGTCGTATTCGTAGAGATGACTCATTGGATAATACGTTCCACGTATGGTGTACGTCAGACAATTTATTGAAAGGTGCAGCCTTGAATGCCGTGCAAGTATTAGAGCAAGTAATCAATTTAAAAGGAGCTAGATAATATGCCACATTTATTCGAAGGTGTAGGTGTAGCGCTTGCTACCCCTTTCAAAAATAATGAAGTTGATTATAATGCATTAGAGAGACACGTAGACTTCCTTTTAGAAAATGGTGTAAAAGCTATTATTGTTAATGGAACTACAGCTGAAAGCCCTACTTTAACTGAAGAAGAGAAAGCGCATATTCTAGAATCAGTGATTCAACAAGTCAATCATCGTGTGACAATTATCGCAGGTACAGGTACTAATAATACTGCCAAATCTATTCAAGCATCACTACGCGCAAAAGCACTTGGTGCGGATGCAATTATGCTAATTACACCCTACTACAACAAAACGAATCAACGTGGTTTAATTAAACACTTTGAAACGATTGCAAATGAAGTTAAATTACCTGTAGTACTTTATAATGTACCTTCTCGAACAAATATGACGATTGAACCAGAAACGGTTGAAACATTAAGTCATAATCCATACATTGTTGCAATTAAAGATGCTACAAATGATTTTGATTATTATGAAGATGTAAAACGTCGCATTGATCAAGAAACATTTGCATTGTACAGCGGTAATGATGACAATGTTGTTGACTTTTATAATAGAGGTGGCAATGGTGTTATATCGGTTATTGGTAATGCTATTCCTAGAGAATTCCAAGCATTATACGATGCGAAACAACGTGGAGAAGATATTTCAAAAGATTTTGAACCGATTGGTAAATTATTAGGTGCGTTATCTGTTGATGTTAACCCTATTCCGATTAAAGCGTTAACGAGTTATCTAGGATTCGGAGATTATGAATTACGTTTACCACTGATCCCTTTAGAAGTAGAAGATGCTAAAGTATTAATTGACGCATTTCAACAATTTAAAGCAGGTGAACTTTAATGAAAATATTACTTATAGGTTATGGTGCAATGAATCAGAGAGTGGCACGTTTGGCAGAAGACAAAGGTCATGAAATTATCGGTGTTATAGCGCCACAAAATAATGAAACAACGCCATATACGCATTATAGTCATATTGCTGATGCGCAAAATGAAGCGGATGTGGCTATAGACTTTTCAAATCCTAATCTATTATTACCTCTACTTGATGAGCAATTTCAATTGCCTTTAGTGGTAGCTACTACTGGTGAAAAGGAAAAAATAGTTGAAAAGTTAAATGAATTAGGTCAAAGCATGCCTGTCTTCTTTAGTGCAAATATGAGTTATGGTGTGCATGCATTAACTAAAATATTAGAAGCTGCAGTGCCGCTTTTACAAGATTTTGATATTGAGTTGACTGAAGCACATCATAATAAAAAAGTAGATGCCCCTAGTGGCACATTAGTTAAATTATATGACGTCATCAAAGACTTACGTCAAAACAGTACACCTGTATATGATCGTCATGAGCGCACTGAACAACGCAGTAAAGATGAAATTGGTATTCACTCTATTCGAGGTGGCACTATAGTTGGTGAACATGACGTGTTATTTGCTGGAATAGACGAAACCATTACAATTACGCATAAAGCACAGTCAAAGGATATCTTTGCTAACGGTGCCATTACTGCCGCAGAAAAATTAATAAATCAATCTAATGGTTATTACACGTTTGATAACTTATAAAATATAAAATTCTATCTATTATTAAGGAGAGTTAAATTATGGTACAACACTTATCAGCTGAAGAAATTATTCAATATATCAGTGATGCTAAAAAATCTACACCATTAAAAGTATATGCCAATGGACATTTTGATGGTGTTACCTTCCCAGAATCTTTTAAAGTATTTGGTTCTGACGATTCTAAAGTTATTTTTTGTGAAGCAGATGATTGGAAGACATTCTATGAAGCAAATCAATCTGTAATTACGGAGTTAGAAATTGAAATGGATCGACGAAATTCAGCTATTCCGCTTAAAGATTTAACGAATACGAATGCGCGTATTGAGCCAGGTGCATTCATTCGAGAACAAGCAATTATCAAAGATGGCGCTGTTGTAATGATGGGTGCAACGATAAATATTGGTGCAGTTGTTGGCGAAGGCACTATGATTGATATGAATGCAACACTCGGTGGTCGTGCTACAACTGGTAAAAATGTACATGTAGGAGCAGGTGCTGTGTTAGCAGGTGTTATTGAACCCCCTAGCGCCTCTCCAGTAATTATTGATGATAATGTGTTAATCGGTGCGAATGCGGTTATCTTAGAAGGCGTTCATGTTGGTGAAGGTGCAATTGTTGCTGCTGGTGCTATTGTCACTCAAGACGTTCCAGCTGGTGCAGTTGTTGCTGGTACACCAGCCAAAGTCATTAAACAAACTTCTGAAGTTGAAGATTCTAAACGTGAAATCGTTTCAGCATTAAGAAAATTGAATGACTAATGCGATATGTATTTGATAAGTGTCTGTGGCACAATTTATTATTTTATAGCTATAATGCATGATTGTAATAGCTGACTGAACTGAGAAGGCGCTTAACATAAGCTCTTCTCAGTTTTAGTTATTCTCGAGAGTGATGACGCGTTGGTATGACGCGTTATTCTTTCTCTGTTCTCACACTTTAATCATACTTTAAATTACAATCACACCATACATAAAAAGATGAAATAAGTTACAATAATGATAAGACGAATATAGTAAACAAAGGAATGATATGATGAGCGAATTAGAGTTTGTAACGAAACATAGAAGACATTTACATCAACATCCAGAATTAAGTCTACATGAGTTTGAGACAACAGAATACATTACACATTTTTTAGATGACTTAGGGGTTTCTTATGAGAGACCGCTTGAAACAGGTGCAATTGCTTATTTAAAAGGTAATAGTGATCATACCGTTGCATTTCGAGCAGATATTGATGCGTTACCTATTTTTGAAGAAAATGATGTTGACTATCGTAGTCAAACAGACAACGTTATGCATGCGTGCGGCCATGACGGTCATACAACGGCATTAATGTTATTTGTTAAACGTTGTAAAGAGATGTTTGATAAAGGGACACTGCCGCATAATGTTGTATTTATATTCCAACCTGCTGAAGAAACTGGTGGCGGTGCGAATCGCTTAATTAAAGCAGGCGCGTTTAATAATTATCCAATAGAAGCCGTTTTTGGCATTCATGTTAATCCATTTGCAGATGAAGGACAAGTTGTAATCCGTGATGAAGAAATTACAGCTAGTGCAACTGAGTATCGTTTCTTCTTAAAAGGGCTATCAAGTCATGTTGCGGATAAAGAACAAGGTCATTCTTGTGGCGAAGCGCTATTACATGTTCTAAATCAAGTTGGTCAGATACAGCAGTATCATCTTAACGGATTGAAACGAAACATTGTTCATATGGGACATTTTGAAGCTGGTGAGGCAATAAATACAGTAGCTAGCCACGGATATTTAGAAGGTACAATTAGAACGTATGACCCTAATGATTTGAATGTAGTTAAAACTCAAATGCATAAAATTGCTGAAAGTGTAAGTTTATTATTTAACGTAGAATGTGAAGTGAAATTTGAAGAAGGCTATCCTCCTACGATGAACAGTCCTAAACTACGTGCAAGTGTAGAACAAGCAATTAATGCTGCGAATCTAGAAGTAATAGATAAGCCCCTACCATTCTTATTTGGTGAAGACTTTAGTTTCTATGGCCAACAACTTGCGCCTGCTTACTTTGCATTCGTAGGTACACGAAATGAAGACAAAGGTTTTGTAACTGGTCTTCATACGTCTCATCTTAATTTTGATGAAAAAGTATTAATCTATGTAGCAAATTATTATGAACAATTATTAATGCATTATGGAGAGGAGTAATTCACATTGACAGCAATATGGTCCGTCGATAAAGAAGCGTTTTTACAAAATGCTGTTCAAGTTAAAAATGATAATTCAATAATGGCTGTAGTGAAGAACAACGCTTATCATTATGGTTTGGCGTTTGCTGTTACCTCTTTTTTAAAAGCAGGAATCAATACATTTAGCACAACTTCTTTGAAAGAAGCCATTAAAGTACGCGAATTAGCACCTAATGCCACGATATTCTTGATGAACGCAGTTTATGATTTTGAAAAAGTAAGAAAATATCAAATTCAAATGACCTTACCGTCATTGACTTACTATTATAAATATAAGAATGATTTAAGTGGTATCAAAGTGCATCTCGAATATGAGAATTTACTTCACCGTTCTGGATTCAAAACATTAGAAGAAATTAAGGAAGTTCTTGAAGACCATCTAGCGAATACAAATGAAGATAAAATGATTATTAGTGGCGTATGGACCCACTTTGGTTATGCGGATGAATTTGATGTTCCAGAGTATGGTATAGAGCGAGAGGCTTGGATAAATGTGGTGAATGCATTGTTAAAAGAGGGTTATCAATTTGATTTCATTCATGCGCAAAATAGTGCAAGCTATTATCGAGAAGGTCAAATACTTCTACCACATCATACCCATGCGCGTGTAGGCATTGCTTTATATGGTTCTCGTCCTTATAGTCTATTAGATGAAAATAGTATTAAGCAATCACTGACTGTTAAAGGTAATGTCATTCAAGTGCGTGAAGTGAATGCAGGAGATAATTGTGGTTATAGTTTCGCATTTGAAGCGACTCGTGATCACACACGATTAGCAGTTGTAGACATCGGTTATGGTGATGGCATTCTTAAATCAAGAGCTAAACATGAAGCGTTAATTAATGGTAAACGTTATCCCATACGTGCTTTGATGATGAGTCATATGTTTGTGGAAGTTGATGATGAAGTCGATGCACAAGATGAAGTGATATTATATAATAACGATATACGCATTGATGAATATACATTCAAAGGTGTAGGCGCTAACTCAGAACAACTTAGTGCGATGAATCATGATTCTCTCATAAAGGAGTATAGATAAAATGGCAGTAAAATATAATGATTATGGTGAATTAACAATGGCAGGCACAAGTTTAAAGACGCTTGCTCAAAGCTTTGGTACCCCTACTATTGTTTATGATGAAGATGAAATCCGCAATCAAATGCGTAGATACCATAAAGCTTTTCAAGAAAGCGGTTTGAAATATAATATTTCTTATGCATCTAAAGCTTTCACTTGTATACAAATGGTTAAATTAGTACAAGAAGAGGATTTACAACTAGATGTAGTATCTGAGGGTGAATTATATACTGCATTAGAGGCGAAATTTGATCCTAGTAAAATTCACTTCCATGGTAACAATAAAACAAAACATGAGATTCAATATGCTCTAGAAAATGGCGTTGGTTACTTCGTCATCGATTCACTTGAAGAAATTGAATTAATCGATAAATACGCAAGTGATTCGGTGAATGTAGTTATACGTGTTAATCCAGGTGTTGAAGCGCATACACATGAGTTTATTCAAACTGGACAAGAAGATAGTAAATTTGGTTTATCTATTCGACATGGTTTGGCTATCGAAGCGGTTAATAAAGTGCGTGATTCAAAACGCCTACATTTAAAAGGTGTTCACTTCCATATCGGTTCTCAAATCGAGGGTACTGAAGCAATGATTGAAACTGCTAAAATAGTACTAAATTGGTTATCTGACAATGATATTAAAATTGAGCTGCTTAATATCGGTGGAGGTTTTGGTATTAAATATATTGAAGGTGATGTTAGCTTCCCTATTGAGGAAGGCATCGCAGAAATAACTAACGCAATTAAAGCGGAAACTGAACGTTTAAATTATGAAGTGCCAGAAATAGGTATTGAACCTGGTCGTTCAATCGTTGGTGAAGCTGGTATAACATTATATGAAGTTGGCACAATTAAAGAAATTCCTAAAGTGAATAAATATGTATCGATTGATGGCGGTATGAGTGATCATATTAGAACAGCTTTATACAATGCGAAATATCAAGCGTTATTAGTGAATCGTCATGAAGAAGCTGATGATACGGTAACGATTGCTGGTAAATTATGTGAATCAGGCGATATTATTATTCGCAATGCGAAACTCCCTTCTTCTGTTCAACGTGGTGATTACCTAGCGATTCTTTCTACAGGAGCATATCATTATTCAATGGCTTCTAATTACAACCAAATGCAGAAACCACCTGTGTTTTTCTTAAAAGATGGTAAAGCACGTGAAGTTATTAAACGCCAATCATTACGTCAATTGATTATTAACGATACTAAATAACAATTACCAATTTTAAAAAATAATTCTAAAGAATGTTAAAAGAAAAATTTAAACTTAAAACCTACGTAGACTTTATAAATTGGCTCTACGTCAAATCGGACTGATGAGTCCTAATATTGAGATTAAGCAACCTTAGGTTGTTTAATCTCTTTTTTTGTGTTTGAGGCAAATAGTCGCGAAGTTATAATAATTCGATTACGCAAATTATCA
>NZ_JAESMI010000228.1:0-274 GCF_017893095.1 Staphylococcus sp. GDX8P80P
AGTTGCTTCGCGTTCCTGGGGTGCCGTCTCTAAAGTAGTTCTTAAATGGATTTTCATTGCACTTAAGTTGAGACGCTTGCCTAGGGGGTCTGGGTCGAGCCTTGGTCTTGTAAAGTAGTTCTTAGATAGATATTCACTCGATTAAGTTGTTTCGCTTTCCTGTGGGAAAGGCTCGTGCCTGTAGTCACTCGACACTTTCTTTTCCACTAGTAGTCGCGCAACGACATTTATTATACATCTTTAGAGCTACTTACCTAAGTGTTAAATCACTTAG
>NZ_JAESMI010000229.1:0-332 GCF_017893095.1 Staphylococcus sp. GDX8P80P
ACCACAGGCGCCGTTGGCGGAGTTGTGTCAGTCGCTTTTTTCGGTTGAGACGTAGAACTATTCGGATGTTCTGCATTGTCGTAAGCTTTCGCAGTAACATTACCTTCAGGAATAGGTTTCGTCGGTGTAATCGTGACATGACCTGTATTATCTGTCGTACCTGTTCCAATTACATGATTATCTTTATCTAATAACTCAATACGAGTATTCGGATCTGTAGTAACTTCAACAGGATCAATAGTTGTCGCTTTACCAGTTAAATCGCTAGTAACCACAGGCGCTGTTGGCGCAGTTGTGTCAGTCGCTTTCTTCGGTTGAGATGTAGAACTATT
>NZ_JAESMI010000230.1:0-307 GCF_017893095.1 Staphylococcus sp. GDX8P80P
GTTGATGCACTAACTGATGTGCTTGCACTTAATGAGTCTGAAAGACTCGTACTTTCTGATCCACTTAATGACGTGCTTGCACTTGTTGAGTCACTCACACTTGTTGATGTTGATCCACTTAATGATGTGCTTCCACTTATTGAATCACTCACACTTGTTGATGTTGATCCACTTAATGATGTGCTTGCACTTGTTGAATCACTCACACTTGTTGACGTTGATCCACTTAATGACGTGCTTGCACTTGTTGACTCACTCACGCTTGTTGATGCTGATGCACTTAATGAAGTGCTTGCACTTGTTGAAT
>NZ_JAESMI010000231.1:0-223 GCF_017893095.1 Staphylococcus sp. GDX8P80P
TGAAACAAGAAAAAGAATAAACAGAAAAAACTACACAGGAAAAGACGAAAAAAAAAACTTAAAAACAAGAAGTAAACACACAATAGAGACAACAAATACACAAGTTCAACCTAAAAAATAACAATCACAAACTCAAGTACAACCGCAACGAGAAAATAAAAAAGCATCATCACAAAACTACACGAAAGAATCACATACACATGAAACGAAAAAATCAACACAA
>NZ_JAESMI010000232.1:0-427 GCF_017893095.1 Staphylococcus sp. GDX8P80P
GGCAAAACAAAGTTTGGAAAAGGAAAACTCAAATTTTTCTAAAACCGGATACTCTAATAGCCGGTTGGACGCACATACTGTGTGCATATCTGATCCAAAATTAAGTTTTGATGCAATGACGATCGTTGGAAATCTCAACCGAGACAACGCTAAAAACCTATCTAAATTTATGAGTGTAGATCCACAAATACGACTTTGGGATATACTTCAAACAAAGTTTAAAGCTAAAGCACTTCAAGAAAAAGTTTATATCGAATATGACAAGGTAAAAGCAGATACTTGGGATAGACGTAATATGCGTATTGAATTTAATCCAAACAAACTTACACGTGATGAAATGATTTGGTTAAAACAAAATATAATAAGCTACATGGAAGATGACGGTTTTACAAGATTAGATTTAGCCTTTGATTTTGAAGATGATTTA
>NZ_JAESMI010000233.1:0-219 GCF_017893095.1 Staphylococcus sp. GDX8P80P
GGGGGGGGGGTGGGGGGGTGGTGGGGCGGGGGTGGTGGGGGGGTGGGGGGGTGTGGGGGGGGGGGGTGGGGTGGGGTGTGGGGGTGGTGGTGGGGGGGGGGGGGGGGGTGTGGGGTGGTGGGTGGTGGGGGGGGGGGGGGGGGGGGGGGGGGTGGGGGTGGGGGGGGGGGGGGGGGGGGGGGGGGGTGGGGGGGGGGTGGGGGGGGGGGGGGGGGGGGG
>NZ_JAESMI010000234.1:0-256 GCF_017893095.1 Staphylococcus sp. GDX8P80P
AATATATGTGATTGTTGTGCAATCTTCATGAGATTTTGAGTATTACCACTTTCTACTGGTTGATTAAATATATATGTATTAATCAAAGCGGCGATGACTTGTCCAAGCATGGCCATTATAATACCTGCAACACACCAGAAAATCACGTATACCCATGGTTCTTTCTTCTGTTGTTCTAATCGAGTTGGATTTTTAATATTTGAGTTCATATACCATAATAATAAAACAGTAATGATAGCTGTTGTTGCCATCCAAG
>NZ_JAESMI010000235.1:0-296 GCF_017893095.1 Staphylococcus sp. GDX8P80P
ATATCGAATATTCAAATATTTAAATCTTTTGGATAGTTCATATAAATTATATTAAATTACAGAAAAACTAGGCTTCACACATTATAAATTATACAATTATCATTTTAGAAAGTATCTAGGTATATCACCTAAACACTTCAAAACGATTTATTACGGCTCTACGTCAAATCGGACTGATGAGTCCTAATATTGAGATTAAGCAACCTTAGGTTGTTTAATCTCTTTTTTTGTGTTTGAGGCAAATAGTCGCGAAGTTATAATAATTCGATTACGTAAATTATCATCATTTCTATAAC
>NZ_JAESMI010000236.1:0-215 GCF_017893095.1 Staphylococcus sp. GDX8P80P
AATGGAAGAAACAGGCGATTTTGTGTTAAGAACGGATGATATTAACAAGATTAAAGATGAATGGGACAAACGTATAAAGTAGGTGTGGGTATGGAAGTAGATTATAAATACAAATCGTGTTTTTGTAAGAACTGCCAAACAATGAGAATAGCTATGGAATTTTGCACAATAGATCCTGAAAGTTTTAAAGATATGCCAATGTATACCATTGAAGA
>NZ_JAESMI010000237.1:0-278 GCF_017893095.1 Staphylococcus sp. GDX8P80P
ACTGGCCGACTTTATTCGCGGCTTGCCGGACGGCATGCAGACCAAGGTCGGCGAACGGGGGCTGAAGCTGTCGGGCGGCGAACGTCAGCGAGTGGGCATCGCCCGCGCGCTGCTGGCCGATCCGTGCATCCTGATTCTGGACGAGGCCACCAGCGCCCTGGACAGCCGCACCGAGGCCGCGATCCAGAAAACCCTGCGCAAGGCCAGGAATGGCCGCACGACCCTGGTGATCGCACACCGGCTATCGACCGTGGCGGACGCGGACCAGATTCTGGTGC
>NZ_JAESMI010000023.1:0-24785 GCF_017893095.1 Staphylococcus sp. GDX8P80P
TATTGGCACCCCTTGTATGTGTTTTTGTGGTTATTAACATCTTACAATAAAGTGCCAATCATGGGCCTTTTTTATGAAATTTTATTAGTGTTGCACTTAATATTACAATTCGTCATGTAGAAATAATGAAATGAAAGGAGAAAGAAATATGTCTGTCATGCGTATAGCGACATTTATCATTAGTGTGTTTATTGTGGGTATGGTTGAAATGATGGTCGCTGGAATTATGAATTTAATGAGCGATGACTTAGGTGTTTCAGAAGCGATTATCGGGCAACTGGTTACACTTTACGCATTAACCTTCGCCATATGTGGACCTATACTGGTTAAATTAACGAATCGATTTCCTGCACGTCCCGTTCTTTTGTGGACTTTAGTGGCCTTTGTCGTAGGGAATGGTATTATCGCCATTGCACCTAACTTTACGATTCTAGTCATTGGACGAATATTATCTTCAGCTGCAGCATCCTTAATTATCGTTAAAGTCTTAGCATTAACGGCTATGCTGACAATACCTAAGAATAGAGGTAAGATGATTGGCGTAGTTTATACTGGATTTAGTGGGGCCAATGTCTTTGGTGTGCCAATTGGTACGATGATTGGTGACTGGGTTGGCTGGCGTTTTACGTTCGTATTTATTATTGTTATCAGTCTTATTGCCGGCTTATTAATGTTGAAATATCTTCCTACAACTACAGAACTTAATCAAGCCAATCGAATGTATAATAACGTTTCTGAAGATAATCAAGTCACATCTCATATTGTTCGACCAATTGAAATCGTTAAGTTTCTAGCGATTACATTACTTATTTTAATTGCCAATTCAGTGACATTTGTATTTATCAATCCACTTATTTTGGAAAATGGTCATACCATGGGCTATGTATCATTAGCGCTACTCGTTAATGGTGTTGCCGGTGTTGTTGGTACATCAATGGGTGGTGTACTCGCTGATAAATTAACAAGTAAACGTTGGTTAATCATTGCGTTTACTGTGTTTATTGTAGTGATGCTTGCCATTAATTTAGTATTGTCAACAACGGTGTTATTACTCGTAGCGCTCTTTATTTGGAATATCGTACAATGGAGTACCAATCCAGCAATACAAAGTGGTATCATCGAACATGTTGAAGGTGACACAAGTCAAGTGATGAGTTGGAATATGTCTTGTCTCAATGCAGGTATTGGTATAGGTGGTATTATCGGTGGCCTTGTTGTATCAAATACGAATGTTGAAGCGGTCACATTTGTCAGTGCCTTTATTGGCTTACTAGGACTTATCATCGTGCTTACATTGAAAAATGTTCATTATGCCAAAAACTAAGCGTATCTTATGATTGAATAGGGAAGAGGCTGAGACATAAATAATAAGATAATGCTACTTTGTGAATTCACAATAGCTGACTGAACTAAGAAGACATTTTAAGCAAGCTGGGAGCGAGTCCAGGACAAAAATAATATAATGAAGCTATTTTGCAAATTCGCAGTAGCTGACTGAACTGAGAAGGCGCTTAATTCAAGCTTTTCTCAGTTCTAGTCATCCTTGCGGGGGTGGGACAACGAATTTATTAAGAATTCTGTCCCACTCCCTCTCCTTTTTTAATTATTGTATATGTGTGGTTCTGTGTGATCGATTGAATAGGGTGCGTAGGGCATGGTACCTGTTGTGGCATAATGAACGATGTCATTTATCATACGTTTGCTTAATTCGATATCAGAAGTGTGCAATTTGATGTTATGCGCCTTAAGTATAGCCATCTTACCAAACCAAAAGACGACGTCTAAAATATGATAGGCACTTGCGAAATCAACATATTCAGGTCGAGCCCAATCAAATCGTAATAACCAACGATGCGGATTCTCACGCATTTGGTGTAACAAGTTAAGTGTCGGTTTTTTAAAATATAACGCTGTCACAACTTCAGCTTGTTGTTGACCCGTTTGAACATGATTAAAATCAACGTTGATATGATTCAATTTCATCACATTCACAAAACGCTGTGGCTCAAGTTTACGTGATTCATTACGGATATAACAATCACCTTCATCCTTTGTATAGCCTAACACAACAGGTTTATTAAACTGAGCAAGTGGACGGCACATCGTTGTCTCGTTAATCGGTTGATATATTAATTCTAAGCCTTTGGATTTGCCACGTGCTTGTTCATCATATGCCATTAACTGTAGCAATGCGTGCGTGTCTAAATCGTATATGCTTTTTCCGGAAAAGTGCTGTTGAATTAAGGCATCGAAGTGTTTAGCTTTGTGCACACCTGTTTCTACGGAATCTAGCTGTAATACGCCACTTAATAACATGACTTGGTGGTAATAGTGATCCATTTGCGGTTGCTGCATTAAAGCTTGAATACTCATACTGCCTGCGGATTGTCCGCATAATGTGACATTGTTAGGATCGCCATCAAAGTATTCAATAAAGTGTGCAACCCATTTTAATAACGCAATCTGATCAGATAGGCCGTTATTTTTATCATACTGCGGATTAAAATAAGACCAATCCAGAAAGCCTAATGCACCTAATCGATAGTTAAACGTAATTACAATGACATCATGTTGGGCAACAATATGTTCTGGCGTATATAATTCGGCCGAACCATGACCATTTACAAAGCCACCACCATAAAAATAAATGATAACAGGTTTCTTAGATTTACCAGACGATTGACGCCAAATATTTAAATATAAACAATCTTCATCCTGTTTGAATGTATGTTGCTTAGATGAAAAGAATGTTTCTAACTTATTGTACGGTTGTGGTGGGATGGCTCTAAAGCGCGTTGCATCAACTAACGTATCATAGCTATATCGTGGGCTAGCATGTTTGAAACGGCGATTACCAATCGGCGGCTGTGCATAAGGAATACCTAGAAATTGTTCTATATTATGATGTGTTATCCCTTGAAAAGAACCAGTTGTTGTATTAATCGTTACCACTAAATCATCACCTACACTTATGAATTAATTTAACTATACCATGACGTAAGAATGTAAAAACAGATTGGGATAATGAAATTAAAATTTGTGCTATATCATATTAAAAAGCGTCTGGGGCACCATTCGTATAGAAATAGCCAGTAAATGCGTTTTAACAAATTCATTTACTGGCTTCTTTATTTACAATGGAGTACTAAAAAAATAAGACACTCTCGTGTAATTTAATAAACATTACTAAACTAAATTAACGAGGTGCCTTATATATAAACATTGTAGCATGACTCAACTTCTATATTATTTCAATAGAAAATGTCTTTTTTACTTATCCAGGAACGCTATGTTCCGGACATGGTCAGATTAATTATTCTGTTGTTCAGCTTCTTTTCTATCAGCTTCTTGTTGTTCAGCTTCCATTGTATCTTCTTTCATTTGTTTATTGATTTTCTTAGCGCGTTTATAATAAACACTCTTGAAGTGGCTTGTAATACCAATTCTATAAAAGACAAGTGCTAACACGATAATAACTAAGAAATCATAAGGATAATGAATAAAGTTCATACCTTTAAACTCTTTACTACCGATAAATGACATACAAGCCAATAGGATTAAGTATACGATAATCCACATACTACCGCCGATTTGTTTTTTAGTGTTTTTCCAATTCATTTTATATTCATAGAAGAAATAAATTGGTAATCCTAAAATAATGATGAAAATAACTTCGGCAGTTGTTGGCCACATTGCCCAATAAATGGCTAATGACGCAAGTACAAAGGATAATGGTGCCATCACTTTTAACATAGCGCCTCGGAATGGACGATGCAATTTAGGTCCCATTTCACGTAATGACATGACGGTTGTTGGACCTGTTAAGTAAGCGACTAATGTTGCTGTTGAAATAACGGCAGCAAGTACGCCCCAATCACGGAATAATGTAACCATGACCATACTGATGATGGCATTAAATACGATAGCTACTCGTGGAATATTATACGTTGTGTTAATTTTACCTAAGAATTTAGGAATATGACCATTACGTTCCATCGCGTTTAATACACGACCAGTAATCGCAACGAATGATACGCCAGTTCCGAATGGTGACACAACTGCTTCGATGTATAGCAAGATCGCTAACCAGTTAATGCCTAATAGGATTGCCATATCTGCGAATGGTGAATTGAAGTTAATACCACTCCAACCGTGTTCGCTAATCATTGATTGTGGCATTGATGTAATAAATGTGCTTTGTAGTATGATGTACAAAATGGCACTTAATGTTAAAGAAATGGCAATACCACGTGCAATATTCTTTTCAGGGTTCTTAATTTCTGATCCCATATTAATGATGGTTTGGAATGCATTAAATGAGAAGATAATCCCTGATGTTGTTGTTGCTGCAAAGATAGGTGCACTACCATACGGCATAAATTCGCCTATAGAAGAACCGTAATTGCTTGTGTCGAAACCTGAAAGCATTAACATAATAATTGTTAATAACGGTACACCTAATTTGAAGAACGAAATTAAACTTGTGAATGATGTTAATAATTTAACAGACCAATAGTTTAATAATGAAAAAATAATGATAATGACGTACACGGCGAATAAACCTGTCGTACTAATTGAGCCATTATGCATTAATGCAGAAGTTGGTTTCGCCCAATCCCATGGCCATGAACTGATATATTGAACAGCAGACACAGCTTCAATAGGAATGATTGTAACTAATGATACCCAGTTTGCCCATGCGGCAATAAAGCCTAGCAATGAGCCGTGTGAATATTGAGCATAGTTACTCATACCACCAGATTGAGGGAACATTGTTCCTATTTCGATATAGTTATAAGAAATCGTTCCTATAACGATAAACCCGATAATCCAAGATAATATGGCTGCAGGACCAGCTGCAGAAGAAGCTTCCCATGCACCAAATAACCAGCCTGAACCAATTAAACTTCCTAATCCTAACAAAACAAGTTGGACCAGATTGATTTTACCTTCGTTATTATTTTGTCCCATAAATACTCCTTTATGTTATTTTAATATTCATCAAAAATGATACGTTATAATTATACGCTTATCATTTCATTAGTCAATTTATGATTTTGTAAATTTACAAATGATTGTGTTATAAATAGTTATTGATTGACTTAAATAATATAATGATTGTATTGTTATCAAACTAACGATATGGGGTGACTAAAGTGTCAGAGAAACAATCCGATAAATAGGTGTTAGCTTTTCTTGAAAAGGAGAGTCAGTGGCAAGAAGCTTATCAATATTTAAGAAATTTAATCTTTAATGAGTCAGAATTAGAAGAAACATATAAATGGATGCATCCGACTTATACAATTAATGATAAAAATGTTATTACGATCCATGGTTTTAAGCATTATGTAGCCTTATTGTTTCATAAAGGTGCAATTTTAGAAGATAAATATAAATCGTTAATTCAGCAAACAGAGCGTGTTCAAGCAGCAAGACAATTACGTTTTGAAACATTAGATGAGATTAAACTGCGTCGAGACGAAATTTTATATTATATTGATGAAGCCATTAAAACAGAAAAAGCGGGCAAGAAAGTTGAAATGAAGAAGACAGAAGACTATGAAATGCCTGAAGAATTACAACAAGCATTTAATGATGATCCAAAATTAGAAGAGGCATTTTATCAATTAACACCTGGCAGACAACACCAGTACATGTATCACATTTCACAAGCGAAACGTAGCCAAACAAGACAAAATAGAGTTGAAAAGTATATCGACCATATTCTTGAAGGTAAAGGCATGTACGATAAATAAAAAGAGAATAAAAAAAGATCGGGACATAATGTGTTTTAAGATTACCGTCAAACGACGTCTTAAAAAGTAGGATTATCGGCAGAGACACTCACGATTCGACAAAATTTGAAAAAATTTTACTCGTCATTCGGTTCTGCTCAAATCCTCAACACTTATGTCCCGATTTCTCTTCAATTAGCCATTTAATTTAACTAAAATTTTAGCTTGTGATTTATCATTTACTAATTGTTCGAATCCTGATTGAACAATATGTTCTAATTCGATTTCATCTGTTACGACGCTCTTAACGTCTAAGCTTCCGTTCGCAATTAAATCAATTGTTTGTTGGAATGTCGTAGGTGAGTAAGCAATTGTAGATGTCAATTGAACACCTGAGTTAGTTAATAACATTGGGTCGAAATCAACTGCATGTGCAAAGATTGATACGATAACAACAGTACCTCTTGGACGTGTTACTTGAATTGATTGAGATAATGTTACACCAACACCAGCAACTTCAAATGTTACATCTACACCGTTGTCAGTATGTTCATTAATAAAGTCTACAGGATTTGTGTTACCAGAATTGACTACGTGAGTCGCACCGACTTCTTTCGCTTTCGCTAGGCGTTCTTCAGATAAATCAAATACAAAGATTTTACTTGCTCCAGCTGCTTTAGCTGCAACAATTGTTAATAAACCAATTGGGCCAGCGCCAAATACTGCAACTGTATCTCCAAATAATAATTTACCTTCTTTAACTGCTTGAACCGCAACGGCTGTTGGTTCAACTAATGCACCTTCTTTATCTGATACGCTTTCAGGTAATGCATAGACATTCTCTTCTGGTGCATTTGTAAATTCAGCAAAGCCACCGTCAGAACCTAAACCGATAAATGAATAGCCGTCATATAAATCAACGCTTTCATCTTTCTCATGTTTAGATACAGTTGGGTTAACAACGACGCGATCGCCTTTTTTATATTTTGTAACGTCTTTACCAACTTCTTCAACAACGCCTGAGAACTCATGTCCTAAAGTAACAGGTGCTTTTTGTCCAAGTAGTGGATCAGGTTTATCTGTAGAGATGAAGACTGGTCCTTCTAAGTATTCATGTAAATCAGTTCCGCAAATGCCGGCCCATGATACTTTTACTTTTACTTCGTTGTCTTTTAATTGCTTAGGTTCACGATCTTCCACGCGAACATCTTTTTGACCATACCATACTGCTGCTTTCATTATTACAACATCCCTTCAATAAATACTTATTACACCTATAGACTAATACTATTGATATTAGAATGCAATTTTGAATCCAGCTTTAAATGATTTATTTGAATAAATATGACAATTTGATGAATTTTATTGTAGGCAACTTTATTTTTAAATATTTTTTATCACAATCACGCTTGAATAAAACTTAAAAAATTGCAATTGTGAACATTTTTAATCATTTTATATAAAAAATGTTTCAAAAAATTATATAGGGTATATAAAAATTAAAGATGGAAAACGCTCGAATGATATTCCAATTGAATTTATTAAAATTTTATGAAGCAAAGGCCGTGTGGCTCTTGTTTAACTTATTACGTATTTGTTTAACAATGGGACTACTGGCCTTTTGTATTTTGAGCTTTTTTATCTTGCAACAATAGGGAGGAGCAATCTAATGACGCTAAGTATTAAGAACTTAACAAAGATTTATGCTGGCAATAAAAAAGCTGTAGATAATATTTCATTAGATATTGAATCAGGTGAATTTATTGCGTTTATTGGGACAAGTGGTAGTGGGAAAACGACTGCTTTACGAATGATCAATAGAATGATTGAAGCTACTGATGGGACAATTGAAATGAATGGCAAGAATGTTCGAAATATGAATCCAGTTGAATTACGTCGTAGCATTGGGTATGTGATTCAACAAATTGGATTGATGCCACATATGACTATACGAGAAAATATCGTGTTAGTACCAAAGTTGCTTAAATGGTCTAAAGAAAAGAAAGATGCTAAAGCGAAAGAGTTAATTAAACTTGTAGATTTACCTGAAGATTATTTAGATCGCTATCCATCTGAGTTATCAGGTGGTCAACAACAACGTATTGGTGTTGTGCGTGCATTAGCCGCTGAACAAGATATCATCTTAATGGACGAGCCTTTTGGTGCATTAGATCCGATTACTAGAGATACGTTACAAGATTTAGTTAAAGACCTTCAGAAAAAGTTAGGAAAAACATTTATCTTCGTTACACATGATATGGACGAAGCAATTAAACTCGCAGACCGAATTTGTATTATGTCTAAAGGGAAAGTTGTGCAGTACGATACACCAGATAATATTCTTAGAAATCCAGCGAATGATTTCGTAAAAGAATTTATTGGTCAAAATAGATTAATTCAAGATCGTCCAAATATGAGAACCGTTGAAGATGCAATGATTAAACCAGTCACTGTTAACGCAAATGACACATTGAATGATGCGGTCAATATTATGAGACAGAGACGTGTAGATACGATATTTGTTGTAAATAACCATCAACATTTACTTGGATTTTTAGATATTGAAGATATCAATCAAGGCTTACGCCAACGTAAAGAATTAATTGATACGATGCAGCGTGATGTTTATAAAGTACATATTGATTCTAAATTACAAGACTCTGTACGTACGATACTTAAACGAAATGTAAGAAACGTACCGGTTGTAGATAATGATAATGCACTCATTGGTCTGATTACACGTGCAAATCTCGTTGACATTGTTTATGACTCTATTTGGGGTGAACAAGATGACGAGATGATTTTATCTGATACACATATGAATGCCGTTGAACGTGAAAATGAGTTAGGAAATATCAATAAAAAAGAACAAGCACAAGAAAGACCTCATGACGCGACGTCTAAACAGCAAGATGTCACAGACAGATTAGACACACATGATGTGAAGGATTCTGACCAATCAGGAGTTGATCGCTAATGCGCCAATTTTTCCAAGAATATGGAAGCCAACTCGTATCAAAAACGATTGAACACTTCTACATATCTATCATCGCGCTGTTAATTGCGATTGTAGTTGCGGTACCATTAGGCATTCTATTATCTAAGACTAAGCGTACTGCAAATGTAGTGTTAACGATTGCGGGTGTGCTTCAAACAATACCGACGTTAGCCGTATTAGCCATTATGATTCCAATCTTTGGTGTAGGTAAGACGCCAGCGATTGTCGCATTATTCATTTATGTATTATTACCCATTTTAAATAACACTGTCCTAGGTGTACAAAATATTGATAAGAATATCATACAAGCTGGAACAAGTATGGGTATGACGAAGATGCAGTTAATGAAAGATGTTGAATTACCTTTAGCCTTACCACTTATCATTAGTGGGATACGTTTATCTAGTGTTTACGTTATTAGTTGGGCAACATTAGCAAGTTATGTTGGTGCAGGTGGACTAGGTGATTTAGTCTTTAACGGCTTGAATTTATATCAACCGCCAATGATTATAAGTGCTGCCATTCTAGTAACATGTCTCGCATTACTTGTAGATTTCATACTTTCTTTAATTGAAAAGTGGGCTGTGCCTAAAGGGTTAAAAGTATCTAGATAAATACAAAGGGAGGATTTTAAAATTATGAAAAAGCTTAAATTGACTTTCATACTTCTTGCAATGTCTCTCATCGTATTATCTGGATGTAGCTTATCAGGATTAGGCGATGGTGACGGGAAAGATAGTGTGAAAATTACTGCCACAGAAACAAGTGAAACGAAAATTATGGCAAACATTGAAAAGTTAATGATAGAACATTATACAAACGGCAAAATTAAACCTACAATTGTTGGTAACTTAGGATCAAGTATTATTCAACATAATGCCTTACAACGTGGAGATGTGAATATGTCTTCAGTTCGATATACAGGTACTGAATTAACAAGTGTACTGGATGCACCACCAACCAAAGATACGAAAAAAGCAATGTCAGAGTCACAAAGATTATTTAAAGAAAAATACAATCAAAAATATTATGACTCATTTGGATTTGAAAATACGTATGCATTTATGGTGACCAAAGACGTTGCTGAGAAATACAATTTAGAAAAAGTATCTGACTTAGAAAAATATAAAGATGACTTACGTCTAGGTATGGATACACAATGGATGAACCGTGCTGGCGATGGCTACCCAGCTTTCCAAAAAGAATATGGATTCAAATTTGCGAGTGCGCGTCCAATGCAAATTGGTTTAGTGTACGATGCGTTAAAAAATAAAAAATTAGACGTGGCAGTTGGTTATTCAACAGATGGACGTATTGCGGCGTATGATTTAAAAATTTTAAAAGACGATCGTAAATTCTTCCCACCTTATGATGGAAGTCCATTGGCAACTGAAAAATTGATTAAAGATCATCCTGAAATTGATAAAGCATTGAAAAAATTACAGGGACAAATTAGTACGAAAGAAATGCAAAAACTAAATTATGAAGCGGATGGCAAAGGGAAAGAACCAGCCGTTATTGCAGAAGAATATGTGAAAAAACATAACTATTTTGAAGATGATAGTAAGAAAGGTGGTCAAAAATAATGAAAGGTAACTTGTTAAGCTCGCTTTATGAATACTATACCTTGAACTTTGGCTATCTCATGGAACTCTTTTTCAAGCATTTATTAATGTCTATTTATGGTGTTTTATTTGCTTGTATTATTGGTATTCCGATAGGGATTTTAATTTCAAGATATACGAAATTGTCATGGCCTATCATTACTATTGCGAATATTATTCAAACTGTACCAGCAATTGCAATGTTAGCAATACTCATGTTGGCGCTTGGATTAGGACCTAACACAGTAGTGTTTGCAGTATTCTTATATGCGTTACTTCCGATTATTAAGAATACGTACACAGGTATCACTGAAGTGGACTACAATATTAAAGATGCAGGTAAAGGCATGGGTATGACTAAAAATCAGGTTATGCGCATGATTGAGTTGCCATTGTCCTTATCCGTTATTATCGGCGGTATTCGTATTGCTCTAGTAGTAGCGATAGGTATTGTGGCCATTGGCTCATTTATTGGGGCATCAACATTAGGAGATATCATCATCCGTGGTACAAACTCTACTGACGGTACTGTATATATCCTTGCAGGTGCCATTCCAATAGCATTAATCGCGATTATTATCGATCTAGGATTACGTTTCTTAGAAAAGAAACTTGATCCAACGAATAAAAATAAAAAACGCGAGAATCAAGTACAAAGTATCAATTAATGATGCTCACCACATACAGTAATACTTTGATTTCAATCATTAGAAGTATTGACGTAAGTGTGTGAACACGGAATAAGTGAGTTCGCAATAGTAATTTGGAATAAACAGAAAAGGGAGTGGAACAGAAATAAAATTTTTCAAAATTTATTTCGTTGTACCACCCCGGCAAGGTTGACTAGAATTAAAAAAAGCTTGTTACAAGTGCATTTTTAATTCAGTCAACTACTGTCAAGATATAAAGAAAGCCTGAGACATCAATTTTTGTCCCAGGCTTTCTTTATATCTAGAATAAGATTGACGCTAATGGTGGAACGATGACAACGATAATGACACCAACGATAACTACGGCAATACTGCCCATAGACTCTTCAGTTTCACCAAGTTCTTTAGCTGCAGCTACACCCAATGTGTGACCACTTGTACCAAGTGCTAAGCCACGTGCGATTGGATTTGATATTTTAAACCACTTAACAATTTTAGTACCTAATGCAGAAATGACAACCGCATTAAGGATGACTGCTAATGATGTTAGCTCTTTGACACCACCAATACCTTCAGATACTGGAAGGGCAATGGCTGTTGTAGCAGCCTGTGGTAACATTGAAGCACTGATTTGATCTCCTAAACGGAATACAGTAGCTACTAAGTATATTAAAATTAATGCGATTAACGTACCAATTGCGATTCCACCAAAAATTTGTAACCAATATTTTTTGAGGACATCACGTTTTTTATATAAAGGGATAGCAAAACTAATGGTTGCTGGTTCTAAGAAGAAGTTAATAATATCCCCACCAATTTTATAATGTTCATAACTAATGCCTGTTACTTTTAAGAATACAATTCCCGCAACCATAGCTACGAATAGCGGTGCTAATAAGAAGAAACCATTCGTTTTTTTATAAAAATATTGTGCAATAACAAATGGTATTAATGAAACTAAGATACCAAAATAAGGTGTTGTTATACCTAAATGCTCTACCATTAGTTACCCTCCCCAAGTTTAGTTTGTTCGTTTTGTTCTTTAGATGGGAACAATGTTTTTGTTACGAATAATTGTGATACAAATCCGATACATATTAGTAATAATAATGTTGAAATAATGATTAATAATAATATTAAAATTGGATGTTGGCTTAGTATTGGTAAAGAATTGATAACAGAAATTCCAGCCGGCACGAATAAGAAGCTAATGCTATTCGTTAATGCTGTACCCACATCTTCAACTTGGTCTAGTTTAACAATACCAGTGCATAATAGGATGAATAGTAAAACAAGTCCTATAACTGATGCTGGCATTGGAAATGGTATGAAACTTTCAATGATTTTCGAAATAAATAATACGATAGCAATGGTTAATGCTTGCTGAAAGAAATTATACGTTTTCGTCAACTTATGATTACTTTTGCGTGCATTACTTTGTGATTGTTCATTTGCCATATTTTAACGCTCCCTTTCTCTTTCCCTTACAAACAGGATATTATGAAAACGTTTACTTTTGTGTCTTTTGGCAGTGACTTGCAAAAATTCGTATGTGAGTTGCATCATATTCAACTTGAAAATCAAAAGAATGAATCAACAATAAATGTATGTGATTCAAACAATAAAAAAAGTATTTAACCATGGATGAAGTAAGACCTAGAACGTCATCTTGACTTCATCAGATTAAATACTAATGCTATGAATATGTTTAATAATGGATATTTTAAATTTATATTAGGCAAGTCCTATTTCATGTTTAAAGGTCTTCATAAATGAACGACTGACTTGAAACTTATCGCCTGATGACATAGTGACTTGATAAGTATAATTGAACCAATGCTCAACACTATCAATATGCATTTTATTAATGATAGTGGCGCGATGAATTTTAATAAATAGATGACTTGGCAATTTCTTTTCATAGTAATTTAATGGTTCAGTTGTTTGATACGTGCGCTGTGTTGTATTAATGGTTGTGATACCATTGTTGACAGAAACGGCTGTGATGTCATCGATTCGAATCACGTAGATGCGTTCGTTCATTTCGATGGGTAATACCGTCTGATCACCATTATGACTGTCATCCGTTTGCAACGATGGTGTTGGAGATTCGATCGTTGTTTGACTAACTCCTTGTTTATTGGACGACGCCTGCTTAACTTTATTTACTGCTTGTTCGATACGCTCGAGTTCAAACGGTTTAAGGATATAATCTATTGCATCAAGTTCAAAGGCTTTAACTGCGAATGTGTCATGTGCTGTTGCGAAAATAATTTGTGGGGGATGTTTCATTTTTTTGATTTTTTGTGCTAAATCAATACCACTTTCATCCATAAGATTAATATCTAAAAAGACTAAATCATAGGTTTCAGATAAAAGTTTTTCTAATGTTTCTTCAATATTTTCTGCCTCATCAATAACGTTAAATCCTGAGATTTCATTGAGTAAATAATGAAGCTCATTGCGAGCTAATGGTTCATCATCAACAATTAACGTCTTCACTTAAATATCCTCCTTTATGACATGTGTTGGTATATGGCAACTTACCGTGGTTCCTAGTTCGGTTGAATCAAACTGTAATCCTGCTGTTGTACCGTACAATCCAATTAAACGTCTGTTTAAATTTTCTAAGGCACTTCCTGTTCCTGTCTCTGAGTCAACACTCATTTGTCCGATTAATGGTAACTTATGATCTTCAATTCCATTACCATTATCACGAACCATTAATGTTAATACGTCGTCATCATAGTGTGCATGCACATCAATGATGTTATCTTTTCGGCGATGTTTAAAGGCATGCTTAATCGCATTTTCAACCAAGATTTGAATAATGAAAGGTGGGATAAGCACATGATGACAAGCTGCATCAATGTGATATTTAATCGTAAAGCGATCAGGGAATCGAGCTTGTTCTAATGCTAAATAGGCCTCTACTTGTTGTAACTCTTTATCTAATGTAATGGTGTTATTACGAGCGCCTTGTAGATTGGATCTAAAGAATTGACTCAATTGTAATAATAACTTTCTAGCCTTTTCACTATCAATACGTACGAGTGCTGAAATCGTATTAATCGCATTAAAGAAGAAGTGGGGATTAACTTGTGCTTGTAGCGACTTGATTTCAGCATCTTTTAATAGTTTACTCTGCATTTCCGCTTGCCCCAATTCTAATTGACTTGAAAAGATGTCAGCTAAACCACGTGCCAGTTGTTTCGTTGATGTCGTGTTGTCATATTCATTAGTGAAATAAAATTTTAATGTTCCAACGACTTCTTGGTTGGTCATTAAAGGGATAACGATCGCAGATTCTAAAGCACAATTCGGGTTATGGCATCCGATTTCTTCTTTGGAATGAGCTTCTTTTAATTGTCCTGTTTGGATAACTTCCTTAGATAAATCGGTAATAATGGCCTTTTTAGCAACGTGATGGTCACTGGCGGCACCAACATGTGTTAAAATATCTTTTCTATTTGTGATGGCGACTGCCGATACATTCATTAATTTCAGAATAATTTCAGCAACTGGACGTGCAGACTGTGCCGTTAAACCGGATCTGAAATAAGGTAATGTTTTATTGGCTATTTCAAAGACATCATGGGTTTGAATCGCACGTGTTTGCTCTTCTTGCTTCAATGTTGAAAGGATAATGGATAAGAAGATAGCTGTTCCAATACTGTTAATCAAAATCATAGGTAATGCAATAAATTGAACAAGCGACCATGCAGCAGTTGTATCATTGGCAAAAATCAGAATACATGCCATTTGAATGGCTTCGTTTAATGCGCCAATTAAAGCACCCATTAAGACAGTTGGATAAGTATAACGACGCATCGTACGGTAACCATAAAATCCCGATATGAGTGCGATAATGATAGATGAAATAAGGTAGGTATACGCATTTGCACCACCGATATAAAGGCGAAATAGCCCTGATACAATACCGACAATAATTGCTACGAAAGGACCACCAATTAAACCTGACATCCCAATTGTTAATACACGTGTATTTGCCATAGAAGCATCGTCGTTAAGGTGGTAATAAATATTACTAGATACAATATGTCCATTTTCAATTTCAATGCCAGTGAAATTTGAAGTGATAGCAAATAGGACGAATAATATAGTCAATTGCCATTGAGAACGTAATTTGTCGCGTTCGCCCATCATCGTTTTAAAGTGATTAATATTCATTAATATATAAGCAATAATAATAATTAACCCTACACGTTCAAGCAATAATATAAATAAATTAAACATTGTAAGCACCTATTCATTGTAGTTTCAGTTAAAATACTTGTTCTTTCTTTAATTATAATATGGATAATTTTAACTTAATAGTTTAAAATTAAAAGTTATAATTTATAGGTATCTAATAATTGGTTTATTGCGCTTTTGAGTATGTTGTGAAAAATAATTATTGAAAAAATTAGAGTATTTTATTAAGTCATTTCTTCTTAATTATGATAAGGTTTTCAATATAAACTAATTTCTTAAGTGAGTGTTGTATCTTTCATAAGCGAACGTCAGATGATGTAAGGCAGGATACGCATGTTAATAAATTATAGGAATAGGGAACTTATTAAATAGTGCTACATAAAATATATGACACTCAAAGAAATGATTTACGATGAGGTAAATCCACTTGAGTAGATTAGTTTTAGGGTAATTTAGGAGGAATTTTTCGAGATGGAGTCTTCAAAACAATTTAGGGGAGATAATAAATTACTAATTGGTATTATCATTGGCGTACTAACGTTCTGGTTATTTGCACAATCATTAGTTAACGTTGTACCAACGTTGCAATCATCATTTAATACAGACATGGGTACGATTAATATTGCCATTAGTTTAACAGCATTATTCTCTGGATTATTTATCGTAGGTGCAGGGGATATTGCAGACAAATTAGGTCGAGTGAAAATGACATACATCGGCTTAGCATTAAATGTTATTGGATCATTGTGTTTAATCATTGCACCTGTCGCATGGCTACTATTAGTAGGTCGTGCGTTACAAGGTTTATCTGGTGCTTTAATTATGCCGTCAACACTTGCGATCATTAATGAATATTACATAGGAAAAGAAAGACAACGCGCTGTAAGTTACTGGTCTATAGGTTCTTGGGGCGGTAGTGGTATTTGTTCATTATTTGGTGGCTTTATGGCCTCAACCATTGGTTGGCAGTGGATTTTTATTGTTTCAATTGCACTTTCAATTTTAGCCTTTTTCTTAATTAAACATACACCCGAGACTAAAGTTGAACCTAGTGAAAACGAAACTAAAGCTAAATTTGACGTGACTGGTTTAATATTATTAGTTATCACACTTTTAAGTGTTAACGTAATGGTTACGCAAGCTGCAGATCGTGGATTGTTCTCACCAATGATTTTATCACTTGGCGTTGTATTTATTGTTGCAGGTATTTTATTTATCATAAGAGAATTGAAAACGGAAAATCCACTTGTTGATTTTCATATTTTCAAAAATAAAGGCTATAGTGGTGCGACATTATCAAACTTCATGTTAAACGGTGTCGCTGGTGGTACACTTATTGTTGTTAATACGTATTATCAAAGTCAATTAGGCTTTAGTTCATTACAAGCAGGATTAATCTCAATCACGTACCTTGTAGCCGTGCTTATCATGATTCGTGTCGGTGAGAAATTATTACAAAAACTAGGTGCTAAAAAGCCGTTATTAGTAGGTAGTGGTTTCTCATTCTTAGGACTATTACTATTATCGTTAACATTCTTACCAGATATTGCTTATATTATTTCAAGTATTATAGGTTACTTATTATTTGGTATTGGTTTAGGTACTTATGCGACACCTTCTACAGATACCGCAGTTGCGGAAGCACCTGACGATAAAGTAGGGGTGGCATCGGGATTATATAAAATGGCATCATCTTTAGGTAACGCGTTTGGTGTTGCGATGTCTAGTACTATCTTTGGATTTGGCGCATCATTCATGAATTTACAATTAGGTGGCGCTGCTGGTGTGTTATTTAATGCTGGTATTGCCTTAACCGCATTTATAGTTATCTTGATATTAGTACCGAAGAAACTTAGTACAAATTAATTGTGACAGTTCGTTTTATCAATATATTAAAGCGTTTATACTTCATTAACATACCGAACTCAAATTGAGTTCGGTATGTTTTTATAAATGAAATGTGATTCACGATTAATTATCTAAAAATTACGAATATTGCGTTTATGATATTGACGCTTAATCACTAAAGTAGTATTTTAAAAACATCATTAGAAAAAGGAGTCATGACTTATGAAAATAGCAATTGCAGGTTCTGGTGCATTAGGAAGCGGATTTGGTGCGATGTTATATCGCCAAGGGTATGATGTAACATTAATCGATGGATGGGAGCCACAAGCGACAGCAGTCAAACAAGATGGGTTACATATAGATATTAATGGTGAAGCACATCATCTTAAAATGACGATGTATCCACATAATGCTATTCCACAGGATGCACAATTTGATGTTATCTTTTTATTCACTAAAGCGATGCAGTTGCAAGATATGTTGACGCACATTAAAGCACACATTCATGACAAGACGATTATGGTTTGTACGATGAATGGTTTGAAGCACGAACGTTTAATTAAGCAATATGTGAATGAAGCGCGTATCGTACGTGGTGTTACGACATGGACTGCCGGCCTAGAGTCTCCAGGACATACACATTTAATGGGTGCAGGGCCAGTTGAAATCGGTGCGCTCGTACCTGAAGGTCAAGCTAATGTTGACGTAGTATATGATCTCTTAGCACAATCAGGTCTTAACCCACATAAAAGTGAGCATTTACAACAGTCTATTTGGAAGAAGATTTGTGTCAATGGAACTGCAAATGCGCTTTGTACAATTTTAGAGTGTCGCTTATCTAATTTAAATGAGAGTGATTATGCGAAACAACTTATTTATAAAATAACGCAAGAAATTGTACAAGTTGCAACGGTAGATGGTGTGCATTTAAACGGTGATGAAGTTTACCATTATCTTATTGACTTAAATGAGAAGGTAGGTCCTCATTATCCATCTATGTATCAAGACTTGATTAATAATAATCGTCTAACAGAAATTGATTATATTAACGGCGCGGTAGCTCAACTAGGTAAAGAAAATCATATTGATGCCCCAGTTAACCAATTTGTAGCCAATATGGTCCATGCGAAAGAGCAACAACGACATGCCGAATAGTGTGCTGTTATATACGTTTGATAATAGATAGGTCAACAATTAAGGCGATGTTATGAGGTTAATTTAATATGGATATATTTTGAAGCGAGATTACGAGCGTAGGACGATGAATTTAAAGCATTGTCCTGTGCCACACCTTGCTTTTTTAAATCGAAGCATTATATCTTTGTCATAAAAAGTGATACGCTTAATCCTTATTGAAACATGAATGATTATAAAGTAGTTGTAAACGGGTAGAAGAAGATTAAGTGAATGTGAAGGAGCTGTTATTAGAATGAATCGTTCAACGCAACGTATTATCGTTACAACGATTGTAGGTGGATTACTCAGTGGTGCAGTTAAGATTGGTTGGGAAGCGCTTGTCCCACCTAGAACACCAGAACGTGAGCAAGAAACGCCACCTATGACATTATTGAATCAGCTAGGATTACCAGACTCAATAAAGAACGCAACATATCATTATAACGGCAACGATATTCCAGTAACAGTTATGGGGATTCATTATGGCTTCTCTGTAGCAAACGCGTTTGCATATGGCTTATTAGCTGAACGATTCCCAACTATTACAGCTTTAAAAGGTTCGTTATTTGGCATTGCGATTCATATTGCATTTCATGAATATCTTTTGCCAAAATTGTCATTGACGCCACAGGTTAAAGATTTACCATATGAGGAACGACTTTCAGAGCTGTTTGGTCATATCGTATGGATGAATACAATCGATATGATTAGAGATTCAAGTAAGTAGTAACATTAAGTTATTCATTTTTAAAAAGAGAAATAGAAAGGTGCGTATAAAAATGACTAAAATATTTATTACAGGTGCCACAGGATTAATTGGAACACGTTTAACACAACGTTTGATTGAAGAAGGCTATGAAGTAGCTGGATTTACAACATCTGAGAAGGGTAAAGCGAAATTAGAAGGATTAGGTGCCAAAGCGTATATTGGCGATATCTTAAAAGCAGATACCATCGATGCAGCAGTGGGTGACTTCCGTCCGGATATTATTATTAATCAAATTACAGATTTAAAAAATGTCGACATGGCCGCAAACACGAAAGTACGTGTAGAAGGTGGTAAAAATCTAACGGACGCTGCGCTGAAGTATGATGTTAAAAAAGTGGTGGCACAAAGTATCGGCTTTATGTATGAACCTGGTGAAGGTCTTGCGACTGAAGAAACACCACTAGACAATCATTCAGATGGAGATAGAAAAATTACAGTAGACGGTGTGGTTGGACTAGAAAAAGAAACGGCACGTATGGATCACTATGTTGTACTTCGCTTTGGATGGTTATACGGACCAGGGACATGGTACGGTAAAGACGGTATGATTTATAATCAATTTAAAAACGGTGAAGTAACATTATCAGATGGTGTTACATCATTTATTCATTTAGATGATGCTGTTGAAGTATCTATTCAGGCGATGAATTTTGATAATGGTATTTATAATGTGGCAGATGACGCGCCAGTAAAAGGATCAGAATTTGCAGAATGGTATGCGAAAGAAGCTGGTGTTGATCCTAAAGTCACTATCCAACCAGCACAACCATTTGAACGCGGTATTAAAAATGACAAGTTTAAAGCACAGGGTGGTACATTGATCTATAATACGTGGAAAGATGGCATGCACCCATTAAAATAAATTATTAGTAAAAACAAGGGAGTGGGACAGAATTCTTTTGAATTCGTCGTCCACTCCCAGCTTGCTTTGTTTGTAGAATTTCTTAGTGAAATTCTCTTTGTTGGGGCCCGCCCGCAAGGGTGACTAGAACTGAGAAAAGCTTGATTTAAGCGCCTTCTCAGTTCTAGTCAGCTACTGCGAATTTGCAATTAGCTTAGAACAGTGCTTGTTGTATTGATGGAACGTCTTTATTACTTTAAGCCTTATCATCGTTAGTCTTATTTTGACGTTTTTGCTCAATTTGTCGTTTGAGTTGTTCACCTGCTGCTTTACCCACTTTTGCATAATGGCTATGTGCAAAATGCATTTGAATAATTAAAAATGTTGCACTGACTGCCCAATATAAACTTAGTGCAGAAGCGGATTGTAGTGACGCATATATTATAAATAATGGTGATAGCACCATCATGACATAATAAGTGCGACGTTCTTCCTTTGGATAATGCATGGCATTGACTAGCGGTTGAATGAAATAAAGTAAGGCCGCAATAAAGGTCATAATTAAATCCGTATGCATTAAGTTGAACCATAAAAAGTGAGGGTGCTCGATAATCCCGCCACTTGTTGGATATTTAATACATGCGTATAAACCTAATAAGATTGGGATTTGAATTAATATTGGTAATGTGCCAATAAGGCTTTTGAATGGATTAATACCATAGTCGTTGTACTTTTTCATCAATAGCTTATTAGCCGCAGTACGTTCTTCTTGTGTTTCCGCGTTCTTAAGTTTATCTTGTAGTTTCTCAATTTCAGGTTTAACGACTTGCGTTTTTCCACGCATCATGTGGATATTCTTTACTTGGATAAACATCAACGGCATTAATACAAGTCGGATGAGAAGCACAATCATAATAATAGCTAATCCATAATTTTCATGGAATGTACGACCTAAGAAGTGAAGTAACATATCCATTGGCTTAACAAATATCGTATAAAAGAACCCATGTTGATCTTCTTTATGAGAATAGTCACATCCAGCCAATAATATGACGATACTCATTAAGAATAAGGAACATTTTTTTCTCATGTCTAATCTCCTATGTGCTTGAGGTCTTTAATAATCTTAGTCTTTAATACATTTAGCTTAACATATTCGCTCGTTAATCATAGCAGTTTATCGCAATTTTATGATTTTGACGCTTTTGATACGGTTATTATTTTTAAAAGCATGAAAGCATAAAGACTCGTTAATAATGTGATAACACTTAATAAACAAATTTTAGCTGATATCGGTAGCCAAGACATTATAAACTGCCAATCAGAACCATTGAGTAACAATGAAGGTAATACATGTAATAAGCCTAAAACGAATATAAAGATAACAGAAAGTAAGCACATGCGATATTGAGTATTGCGATGATTGATACGCAATTGAATTGGGCGGTGGTGAATGATGTGACGATATACACCTATTAAAATGACTACAATAGCCATCCAAATAACAATTGAGATGACAGTAATCACAATTTGGTGCTGAAGAATATCATGTTGAATTGTGTCAACGTGTTGGCCCTGGCTTAATTGTGTATTTAAATGTTTCGCAAGTGTTGGAATGTGATCAGAATAAGCATTTGCGAGAATAACAATGCCATAGTCTTTCTTAGGATTTAAAAAAATATAAGATGAGTAGTTCTCAAGTGTACCCGGATGATAGATAAGTGTCTCTTGATTTTGACGAGTAACAAACCAACCAGTTGCATATTTGGAATGATCATCATCATGTGTTTGTACTTTAGGTTTGTGTGTCGCTTCTACTAACGCTTTCAAATGTTTCGGTGGATGAAGTTGAAATTTTATCCAAGGTTGCAAGTCATTCGTGCTAGCCATCAAATAAGCTGACGGGTTATCACCAATGTTAAATGTTGGGTGATCTGCGTAGGGTGTGCGATGTTTAATATCGTAACCTTGTGCATCATGCGCACCTTTATGATTATTCTCTTTAGTAGAAATATGAGACATATTTAAAGGGTTGAAAATGTGTTCACGCATGTAAGTTGAATAGGGAGAGTGAGATACATTTTGAACAATTAACCCCAAAATATTGTAGTTCATATTCGAATATTCAAATTGTTCTCCTGGTCGATGGTTTAATGAACGACCATTAATACTTTTCACAATGCCTTCTAAATCATTAGTCTTTTTAGTAATACGATCATTATTAGTTATATCTCCTGGAATCCCACTTGTTTGAGCAATTAACTGGTTAATGGTGATGTCTACCTTTTTTCCTTTATAAGTCATATGAAAATTAGGAATGTATTGACTGATGTGATCATTTAATTGAATTTTACCTTCGTTGACAAGTTGCATAATAGCGTAGCCTGTCATTGCCTTGGAATTCGAAGCAATTTCGAAACGCGTATTAGGTGTTACTTTATGTTTATTTTCGATGTTTGCATAGCCGTAGCCTTTATTAAGTAATACTTTATTATCTTTAATCATTAACACTGAGACACCCGGTATATGACCATCGTCCATCTCACTTTTAACCATGTTATCTATATAATCTTGAGAAGTAGGACTGAACATTGAATACGTCGGGTGCCATTTCATTATAATCGAACAGATAAGTAAGATAACAATTAATACGATGCTACTGAAAAGTATGATCTTTTTCATTTTATTTCCTCTATTTTATGATTTGAGTAGTGAACAATTTACTATGTTAACGAGATTAGTATAGCAAGTTTTTGTTTAAATTGCTCTTAAATCTCTGTCATAGATTGTTTGCTATTTATTTTTCAAATAAATAATGGGTAAAATTCAACTAAATATTGCTGTAAAATGTAACTAATATAGTAAAAAAATAACATTAAAATTGTAGGAATAGCTATACTTTTCATCAAAATGGGAGTATATTTTATCCATTGAATTTGAATATAAAGAGGTAAAGAGTATTATGTTCACTCAATTTAAAAGACTTTTAATTGGTAAACCTAAAAGAAATCGCGATTTGAAGAACGAGAAAATCAGTAATTTCAAGGCTTTAGCAATACTTTCTTCTGATGCATTGTCTTCAGTAGCTTATGGTCCAGAGCAGATTTTGATTACACTAGCAGTAGTTGGTGCAGTGGCATCTTGGTATACGTTACCAATAGCATGTGGTGTATTAATACTGTTAGCGGCTTTAATCTTATCTTACCGCCAAGTCATTTATGCCTATCCTAAAGGTGGCGGGGCGTATATGGTTTCTAAGACAAACTTAGGAGAAAAATGGGGACTCGTAGCAGGAGGTTCATTACTTGTTGATTATATATTAACTGTAGCGGTAAGTATTTCTTCAGGCGCAGATGCGTTTGTAGCCGCCTTTCCATCGCTATATCATCATAAAGTATTGATTGCATGTTTACTCGTGCTATTTATTTTAATTATGAATTTACGTGGTTTGACAGAATCGGCTACAGTATTGTCATATCCAGTTTATTTATTCATTATAGGGTTAATAATTATGATTGTTGTAGGTGTATGGAAAGTTGCAACTGGCCAAGCTGAGCCACATATGCATGCAACAGTAGGGACAGCTGTACCAGGTGTGACATTATTCTTGTTACTTAAAGCATTCTCATCAGGTGCCTCATCTTTAACCGGTGTAGAAGCCATATCTAATGCGGTAACGAATTTCAAAGATCCTGGTCCTAAAAATGCGGTTAAAACGTTAATCGCAATGGGAAGTATCCTGGCATTTCTATTAGTAGGTATTGTCGGTTTAGCCTACTGGTATGGTGTTATGCCTGAAACGGAAACAACTGTACTATCACAATTAGCTATGAACATTCTAGGACACAATGCCGGTTACTATTTTGTTCAAGCAACAACAGTAATGATTTTAGTTTTAGCAGCGAATACAGGGTTTACTGCATTCCCAATGCTTGCAGCAAGTATGGCCAAAGATAAATATATGCCACGTATGTTTAGTGTGCGTGGAGATCGATTAGGCTATTCAAACTCTATTATTACTTTAGGTGTAGGGGCAATTTTACTTATCATTATTTTTGATGGTAAAACTGAGAACTTGATTCCACTCTATGCTGTAGGTGTATTTATACCGTTCACATTAGCACAATATGGTATGGTGCTTAAATGGGTCAGAGGAAGAGAGAAAGGCTGGTCTCGTAAACTGATAGCCAATGCGATAGGTGGAACAATCACATTTATCGTATTTATGATTTTCTTAATCACTAAATTTAATCATGTATGGCCAATATTAATCTTTTTACCTTTGATTGTAATTGTATTTTTACGAATCAAAGGGCATTACAAAGATATTGCTAAACAATTGAAATCAACTGCTATGGTACAAGATATGCCTATCGTTGATAAAAACTTGGCGTTTGTTCCAGTCAGTACGATTACGTCAGCCATTGATAAATCTGTATATTACGCTCAAATGATTGCTGATGATGTTATCGCAGTGCATGTTTCATTTGGTGATGAAGCAGATAAATGCTTTGCTGAAAAATGGGAACGTCACTTTCCAGATGTACGTTTAGTCATTTTGCATTCGGAATATCGAAGTGTTATTAGACCCATCTCACGCTTTATTGATAAAATTAATAAAAAAGCGAATGATAAAAATTATGTCATTACTGTTGTGGTACCACAGTTTATTACAAAAAAATCTTGGCATAATTTCTTACACAATCAAACGAGTATTAGATTAAAAATGCATTTGTTCTATCAAAAGAATGTTATTTTAGCCACAGTACCGTTTAAATTGCATAAATAAGATGAAAACCATAAGAAAGGGAGTGGGACAGAATTCTTTTAAATTCGTCGTCCCACCCCCGCAAGGATGACTAGAACTGAGAAAAGCTTGATTTAAGCGCCTTCTCAGTTCAGTCAGCTACTGCGAATTTGCAAAATAGCTTCATTATATTATTTATGTC